>CAZRGD010000280.1:0-4043 GCA_964599505.1 uncultured Nitrospirota bacterium
GCACCGTACCTTCTTGAGATGACGGCGTCGGTCGGCTGAAGCCGACCCTACGGTCTGGTGTCACATTGTTTCCGCTGATCCTCAGAACCCGTATGCCTTCGGCGCTCGGGGTGGGGACCGGTGAAGTTGGGGTACCTCAGCCGCCGGACCGCCGAGGGAGGGGAGCGGAGGTGGACCGCCATTCTGAATGCCGTCGACTCCAGAAAAGGCTCCGATCGACCGATCTGGGGGCGAGGAGACCCCGTTCGATGGCAACGCGCACTTTACCCTATTCATGTAGCTCCACCGCTCCGGCGTCGGCCACCGAGGCGAAACTGTGCGACCTATCCGGGGTTCGCGTCCTGTTTGTCGACGATGAGCCCGGGGTGCGGCGCCTGGTGACCGTTGCCCTCGATCGCCTCCACGCCAAGGGGACGGTGGAGGCGTCGCCGGTGGATGCGTTGCGTCTGGTGGAGGGGGCGCCGGACGGTTTCGACTTGGTGATCACCGACTTTCGCATGCCGGAGATGGATGGCCGGGAGCTCTTCCACCGGATTCAGGCGGTCGCCCCCAATTTGCCGGTGGTGATCACCAGCGGCTATGCGGAGGACGGCCGGGTGCGTGACTGTCTGGCGGAGGGGGCGTGTGGCTTCCTCGCCAAGCCGTTCACCATCGCCCTCTTCGCCGCTGCGGTGCGCGACGGGGTGGCCGGGGGGGCCGGATGATCGCCGCGCGGGTGTGTCGCGATGGGGCGGTGCGGCCGCCGTGGATCGCCACTGTCGCCCTGGTGGCGGGAATCCTGTCGCTCCTCGCGGCGCTGTAGGCGCACGCCGCCGACGGACCGTGACCGCTGGCGGTATTCACCGCGGCGGTGTCGGTACAATGGGCGATGGCGCGTCCCTCCCCTCCGGAGCTGGCGGACATCCCCCACCGTCCCGGCATCTACCTGATGAAGGACCGTGACGGCGAGATCCTCTATGTGGGCAAGGCGGTGGACCTCGTCCGGCGGGTCCGCTCCTACTTCAGTCGCGGTGACCAGCCGGTGAAGACGCGCGCCCTGGTGGCGCGCATCGCCTCGGTGGAGACGATCATCGTCGAGAATGAGGTGGAGGCGCTGCTCTTAGAGTCGAACCTCATCAAACGGTATCGGCCGCGCTACAACGTGGTCCTGCGCGATGACCGGCAGTACCCGTACATCCGCCTGTCGGTGCAGGAGGCCTTCCCGCGCATCGACGTGGTCCGCCGGGTCGCCGACGACGGCGCCCGCTACTACGGCCCCTTTGTCACCGGCACCGGGATCCACGCCACCGTGCGCCTGATCAATCGCACCTTCATGGTGCGCAAGTGCCGCAACCGCGAGTTTCGGGTGAAGGAGCGGCCGTCGCTCCAGTTTCAGATCGGCCGCTGCTACTCACCGTGCACTGGCCGGATCACCTCGGAGCAGTACCACGAGCGGGTGGTGGAGCCGGTGCGCGCCTTCCTCGACGGCCACGACCGCACCCTCATGCGTGACCTCACCGGCCGGATGGAGCGGGCCGCGGCCGAGGAGCGGTTCGAGGAGGCGGCTCGGCTGCGCGACGCGATCCAGCGGATCGAGCGGCTCACCGCCCGTCAGGAGGTGGTCGATGTGCGCGGCGGCGATGTCGACTGCTTCGGGGTCCACCAGGTGGGGGAGACCACCGCGGTGACCTTGCTGGTGGTGCGCGCCGGGCGCCTCCAGGGGCGGCGGGACATCTTTCTGGAGGGGGAGGAGGGGGGTGAGGCGGAGCTCCTCGCCCAGGTGGTTCGCCAGCTCTACACCGCCGGCGCCCTGGTGCCGGAGACGGTGCTCGTGTCGATGGCGTTGCCCGAACAGGCGGCGGTGGAGGGGTATCTCACCGCCCGCCGCGGCCGTCGCTGCCACCTGTTGGTCCCCCAACGGGGCCACCGTGCGAAGCTCATCCGCCTCGCCCAGGCCAACGCGGCTGAGGCGTATGCGAGCCACCTGGCGCGCCGCACCCGCGCCACCGACCTCCTCGCCGACCTCAAGCTCCGCCTCGCCCTTGGCCGCCTGCCGCAGCGCATCGAGTGCTTCGACATCTCCAACGTCTCGGGAGAGCACGCGGTGGGCTCGATGGTGGTCTTCGAGGCGGGACAGCCGCTCAAGCGCCACTACCGCCACTTCCGGATCCGCGCGGTGGAGGGACCGAACGACTTCGCGATGATGGCGGAGGTGATCGAGCGCCGCTACGCCGGTGAGCTCACCGATCGCCTCCCGTACCCCGACCTCATCCTCCTCGACGGCGGCGCGCCGCAGCTCGCCGCGGTGGCGCCGTTGCTCGCGGACATCGGCCTCACCGGTCGCTGTGACCTCCTCGGGCTGGCGAAGGCGCGGTCGGTGGACGGCCAGGGGCGAGGGCGTGGCGAGGCGGCGAAAAGCCACGAGCGGCTGGTACGCGCCGACGGCGGCGACCCGGTGGTTCTCGCCCCCGACGACCCCCTCTGCCACCTCGTCGCCCGCATCCGCGACGAGGCGCACCGTTTCGCCATCACCTACTACCGCAAGCTCCACGGCGACCGCCTGGTCGCCAGCGGCCTCGACGACTGCGTGGGCGTCGGTCCGACCCGCAAGGTGGCGCTGCTGAAGCACTTCGGCTCCCTTGCCCGGGTGCGCGGCGCCACCGTCGCGGAGCTCGTCGCCTGCCCGAAGATGACCACCCCCGCCGCCGAGGCGGTCTACCGCTATCTGCACCCGACGGAGGAGGAGGACAAGACCACGAAGGACACGAAGGGAGGGGGTAGGGAGGGTCGCGCAGAGACGCAGAGGCGCAGAGAGGGTCAGCGGAAATAGCAATGCAGGCCGAGATGACACCGACCGTAGGGCGGGCAGAGGCCCGCCGAGCACCGTACCTTCTTGAGATGATGGCGTCGGTCGGCCTCTGCCGACCCTACGGTCGGGTATCACATCTTGTTTCCGCTGATCCTCAGAGACGCGGAGACGCAGAGGGGGAGGCTGGCCGGAACTCCGCCTGCCCCCCGCGTCTCGCGCCGCCGCCGCTGGGGCCGCCCTCTCTCTGCGTCTCTGCGTCTCTGCGTCTCTGCGCGAGGTCCTCAGCCGACGATTATGGGGTAGCATCACCACCTTGACACGGGCGGCTCGACGAGGGGTGATGGCGCCATCTCGCAACTCGGAGGTGTGGCGGTGGGTGACTCTGCGGAGGTGGTGCGACGGCAGCTTCTCGATGGGGCGCGGTTGCGCGAACGGGTGGCGGCGGAGCTGGCGGAGCCGATCACGGCGGTGGCGGAGCGGCTCATTGCCTGCCTGCGCGACGGCCACAAGGTGCTCTTGTGCGGCAACGGCGGCTCCGCCGCGGACGCCCAGCACATCGCCGCCGAGCTGGTCGGTCGCTACACCCGCGAGCGGCCCGGCTGGCCGGCGATTGCCCTCACCACCGACACCTCGGCGCTGACCGCGATCGGTAACGACTACGGCTACGACCGCATCTTCGACCGCCAGGTCGAGGCCCTGGGTCAGGCGGGCGACGTGCTCATCGGGATCTCCACCAGCGGCAACTCGCCGAACGTCCTGGCGGCGGTAGAGCGGGCACGGTCTCAGGGGCTCTACACTGTGGGCTTCGCCGGCCGCGACGGCGGCCACCTCGCCACCGCCTGCGACCGCTGCCTCACCGTCCCCCACGCCGAGACCGCGCGTATCCAGGAGCTACACATCACCCTCGGTCATATCCTCTGCGACCTCACCGAGGCGGCGCTTACTGAGTGAGTAAGGGGTGCTCTGGGGGTACGGCCGCCCATGGCACCGGATCTCCGCACCGCGTCCTCTGGGGCTGGGGGGCACGGTGGGTGCTTCGGAGTTGTGGCCGCCGCGGGCTACCGGCTTGTCGCGCCGCCGCTTCGCGGGCTCATTTCTCAAGAGATCGTCGCGAGAGCGTGCAGGAATCCTCCGATGCTGGCCGGCCCGTGGTAAGAGCGGGCCATGCCCGCGATGTTCCTCTACCGTCGCTCCGGTGGGCGCCCAATCGGGGGCATGGCCCCCTCCTACCGGTACGTCGAGGACTTGGACGAGG
>CAZRGD010000281.1:0-4011 GCA_964599505.1 uncultured Nitrospirota bacterium
GATGGGGCCGGGATCGCCGGCGGGAGCCGGCTCCTACCGGCGACCGAGCATCGAGGCAGCTATGCCTCGGGCTTGCCACCGCCCAGCTTCGGCATGAGCTCCAGGGGGACCGGGATGACCAGGGTCGACTGCTCGCCGGTGATGTCCACCAGGGTCTGGAGGTAGCGGAGCTGCAGGGCCGCCGGCTCCTTCATGATGATCTCCGCCGCCTGCGCCAGCTTCTCCGCCGCCTGGAACTCGCCGTCGGCGTTGATCACCTTGGCGCGCCGCTCGCGCTCCGCCTCCGCCTGCTTGGCGATCGCCCGCTGCATGTCCTGTGGCAGGTCCACGTGTTTGATCTCCACCTGGGAAACCTTGATTCCCCAGGCGTCGCTCCGGGTGTCGAGGATCGACTGGAGCTTCGTGTTGATCTGCTCACGCTCCGACAAAAGCTCGTCGAGCTCGACCTCGCCGAGGACCGAGCGGAGGGTCGTCTGGGCGAGCTGGCTGGTGGCGTAGAGATAGTCCTCCACCTCCACCACCGCCCGCTCCGAGTCCATCACCCGGAAGTAGAGCACCGCGTTCACCTTCACCGAGACGTTGTCGCGGGTGATCACGTCCTGCGGCGCCACGTCCATCACCACGGTGCGCAGGGAGACCTTCACCATCCGGTCGATCACCGGGATGAGGATGATCAGCCCCGGCCCCTTGGCACGCAGGAGCCGGCCAAGGCGGAAGATGACCCCACGCTCGTACTCGCGGAGGATCTTGATCGTCGAGGTGGCGATCGCCACCAGGAAGACGACGAGGACGAGGTAGGGGATGGGGTCGAAGGAGAGGAACATGGGGGACTCCCGAAGAGGAGGGGTGGGGAGGGGCGGCGAGGTTGTGGGCGTTCAGCTTTCAGCAGTCGGCGTTCGGGCCTCGGCCGACAGCGGTTCTACGGTAACCTCCAGGCCGCGGATGGCCACCACCCGCACGCGGCCACCGGCGGCCACCGGGTGGGTGGCGCGGGCGTTCCAGATCTCGCTGTGGACAAAGACCTTGCCGGCGGGATCCAGGGCGGTGCGCGCCTCCCCCTCCTCGCCCACCAATCCAGCGAGACCGGTGGCCGCCTGGCGTCGCTGCGCCTTCAGTCCCAGCCCCACGGCGAAGAGGAAAAATGCCGCGGTGGCCATAGTGGCCGGCACCACCACCTGCCACGAGAGGCCGAACCCCATCGCCTCGGGGACGCGGAAGAGCATGATCGAGCCGATGGTGAAAGCGATCAGGCCACCGATGGTGAGGATGCCGTGGGTGGGGACGAAGAGGTCGGTGACGAAAAGAAGCAGCGCGACCACCAAAAGCGCCGCGCCGGCACCGTTGAAGGGGAGCATGCCGAGGGCAAAGGCGGCAAGGACAAGGCAGATGGCGCCGGCGACCCCGGGGAGGATGGCGCCCGGGTTGGAGAGCTCAAAGATGAGCCCAAACACCCCCACGAGCATCAGCAGGTACGCCGTGTTCGGGTTCGCGAGCCACCCCATGAAGCGGTAGCGAAACGGCGTCTCCACCTCCACCACTGCCGCCCCCTTCGTGTGGACCACCACCACCTGTCCCGCCACCTCCACCTTGCGGCCATCCGCGGCGGCCAGGAGCGCGGACAGGTCGGGGACGACGAGGTCGACGACCCGCTCCTTCAGCGCCTCCTGCTCGGTGATCGACAAGGACTCGCGCACCGCACCCTCGGCCCACTTGGCGTTCCGGCCGCGCTTTTCGGCCAACGTCCGGGCGAAGGCGGCAGTGTCATTGGTCACCTTTTCGTTCATCGTCTTGCTCATCCCACCGCCGCCGGTGGGGCCCGACATGGCCACCGGGTGGGAAGCCCCGATGTTCGTCCCCGGCGCCATCGCCGCCACGTGCGCCGCCAGGGTGAGGAAGAGGCCGGCGGAGCCGGCACGGGCGCCGGAGGGGGCGACATAGACGATCACCGGTACCGGGCTGGCGAGGATTGCCTTGACCATCTCGCGAGTCGTAGTGAGGAGCCCCCCGGGGGTGTCGAGGGAGACCACCAGCGCCGCCGCCCCCTCCGCGCGCGCCTGAGTGAGGGCATCGGCGAGGCGGTAGCCCGCCACCGGGTCGACGGTGGTGGCGAGGGTCAGGTGGAGGACGTGGCCGGGTGGCGGCGCCTCTGCGCCGTGCGCGGGGAGCGCGGCAAGGAGGAGGGCGATGAGGAGGAGGACGGTGCGCATCATGAAGGGAGTGTAGTGGGACGGTGTTCGAAAAAGGATGCAACATTGACGATCTTTACGTCTCAAGGTAACTATCTATTGACTCACGAGAGTATGTTTAGCCTCAAAACCCCATTTTCGTAAGGAGGTAGTGCCATGGCAGACCTATTTTCCCCTGAGTGGATGAAGGCATTCGGCGAGGAGTGGAACAAGGAACCCAGCCTCTCGGACGCCCTGGCGAAGATCGGCTTCAACTCGGTGATCGCCTATGGCGTCGACGACGAGGTCGAGCCGCGCGGCGCCCTGGTGGTGGAGAAGGGCAAGGTGACCTACGCCGGGCCGGTGCGCGAGGGTGACAAGCTCAACTGGGACCTGCGCGCCAAGGAGAAGAATTGGCAGAAGTGGTGCAACAAGAAGCTGGGGATGGCCGGTCTAGGGATGGCGTACACCACCCGCAAGCTGAAGTTCGAGATTGGCAACTACGGCGCGATGATCAAGGACCCGCGCATGGCACCCCCGTTCATCAAGTCCTTCGAGGTGATGGGGCGGGTGAAGTAGGCCCCTCGCCATCCACGATCGGTCGACGCCCCCTGGGACTCCGCGGTCCGGGGGGCGTCTCTGTCTCCGGCGACCGCAACCTTTTTTCGCGGTCGGGGTTGGTAAGGGAGGAAGCGAGCCCATCACCCCTTACAGGAGGCACGACCATGCGCAGCCCACGACTCATCGCCACCCTCGCCACCGCCGCCTTCGCGGCCACCACCCTGCTGCCCGTGCTCGCCAACGCCGGTCCGATCCGGGCGCGCCAGAAGCAGCAGCAGGTGCGCATCGTTCATGGCGTCCGCCAGGGCGACCTCAGCCGCCCGGAGGTACGGCGATTGGAGCGCCAGCAGCTCCGTGTCGAGCGCTCCCGCCGTCGCGCCTGGTCCGACGGTACCCTCACCCGGCGCGAGCGTGCCCGCCTCCACCTCCAGCAGGACAAGGCGTCCGCGACGATCTACAGGGCACGGCACAACTAAGGGGCGGCCTTCGCCGCCCCTGTCATTTTTTGGCGGCCGCGACCGCCAAAAAATTGCGGGCCATCTGCCGCTTGCCGGCGCGTACCACCGGTGTCCCCTTGAACTGCCCCTTGAAGCTCACCGCGCTCGCCTCGGCGAGCGCGGTGAGCTCCGGCGCCACCAGGTGCGGGTGGGGTGCGAGCTCCGGGTGGCCCGTGGGCGCGAAGCGGTTGAAGGGGCACACCTCCTGGCACAGGTCGCAGCCGAAGACCCAACCGGCGAGGCGGCCTTGTGCCTCCGGCGGCAAGTCGCCGCGGTGCTCGATCGTCCAGTAGGAGATGCAGCGGCGGGCGTCGAGCTCATACGGCGCGGTGAGCGCCCCGGTGGGGCAGGCGTCGAGGCAGCGGCGACAGGTGCCGCAGTGGTCCGCCATGGGCACGTCCACGGGCAGCGGCGCGGTGGTGACGACCTCGCCGAGGAGAAAGTAGGAGCCGGCCCGCGGGTGGACGAGGCAGGTGTGCTTGCCGACCCAGCCGACCCCCGCCGCGGCGGCGTGGGCGCGCTCGAGTAGCGGTGCGGTGTCGAGACCGATCCGGTGGCGGTGGCCCGGCGCCAGGGCGTCGAGGCGGTCGACGAGGCGCCGTAGCAGCCGGTGGACGACCCGGTGGTAGTCGGGACCACGGGCGTAGCGGGCGATGCGCGCCACCGTGGGTGGCGGCGGGGCGCTCTCCCCGGGGTCGTGGTGGACGGCGACGGAGATCACCGCCTGGGCACCCGGCAGGAGCAACCGGGGGTCGGCGCGCACCGCCGGCTCGCGCGCCATGTAGTCC
>CAZRGD010000282.1:0-3997 GCA_964599505.1 uncultured Nitrospirota bacterium
CGAGGCCCACCCGGGGCGTGATCCGGCCCGGCCGGCCAAAGGCGAAGCCGACGAGCTGGATCACCGACAGGCCGTTCACCTGACCCATGGCGCTGGAGCTCGTGTCGATGAGCAGGGTGCCGCGCTCGGTCTCCTCCAGCAGCCGGGTGCGCAGCCGGTCGGCGCGGTGGATGGCTGCGTCGATGGCGCGCTGGACGTCGTCGCCGGTGCAGGTCTCGTGGCCCGCCTCCCCGGCCCAGTAGTCCGCCTCGCGCAGGAGATCGACGACGCCGGCCATGCGCACCGACAGCCGCTCGGCGTCCTCCACCCGGCGCGCCGACGCCTCGATCACCCGCGCCACCGCCGCCCGCTCCAGGGGGCGCAGGCGGTGACGCCGCGCCAGGGTGGCGACGAGGCGGGCGTAGAGCGCCTCACCCTCGTCGGTCCGCGCCATCCGGTCATCGAAGTCCGCCGCCACCTTGAAGAGCTCGGCAAACTCCGGGTCGAGGTGGCAGAGAAGATAGTAGAGGCGGGGATCGCCGAAGAGGACCACCTTCGCCTGCAGCGGGATCGGCTCCGGCTCCAGAGAGACGGTGGCGACGACGGAGAGCATCTCCCCGAGAGACTCGATCTTCACCTGCCCCTGGCGCAGGGCCCGCTTCAGCCCCTCCCATGCGTATGGCTGGGTAAGGAGCTTGCGCGCATCCATCAACAGATAGCCGCCGTTGGCGCGCAGCAGGGCACCGGCCTTGATGAGGTTGAAGTCGGTGACCAGCGCCCCCATCTGCGCCATGTGCTCCACCCGCCCGACCAGGTTCTGGAAGGTGGGGTTGTCCTCGTAGACCACCGGTGCGCCGTCGGAGCCGTCGTGCTCCACCAGACAGTTCACCTGGTAGCGGCGGAAGAAGGGGGTGGCCGCGGTGAGGCCGGGGAGGGGGAAGGGTGCCATGGCCGGGCCGCCCCCCTCCTCACGCTGCTGCAGCTCCTCCACATGGTCCACCACGTCGTCGCGCACCGCCTCCAGGTATCCCTTCACCCCGTCGACCCCCTCGAAGCGGCGGATCAGCCCCTCGATGAGGGGGCCGGCGACGAACAGGGCAACCTCGTGGTTGAGGCCGTCGACCCGCTTGCGGCTCTCCCGCTCCCACTGGGGGACCTGATGGAGAAAGGCCTGGAGCCGCTCCTGGAAGGCAGTGATCTCCTCCTCGACCCGCTTGCGATCCGCCTCGGGGAGCTTCTGAAAGTCCTCGGGCGAGATCACCTCCCCGTCGCGCATGGGAGCGAAGGCGAGGCCGCCGGGGGTGCGGACGACGGCGATCTCCTTCTCCTTTGCCGCCTCCTGGATCTCGTTGAATGCCTTCTCCTGCTGCCCCTTCACCTCCGCCTCGATCGCCTGCCGCTGAACGCGGTACTCGTCGCTCTCAAACGCCGAGCGGATGCCGCCGCGCAGGTCCCCCACCAGGTGCGCCATGGCGTCGCGGAGCTGGGCGCCGTGGCCGGCGGGCAGGCTGAGGGCACGCGGCCGATGGGGCTGGGCGAAGTTGTAGACATAGCACCAGTCCGACGCCGGCGCCTCCTCGGCGGCGCGCCGATCGAGGAACCGGCGCACCACCGACTCCTTGCCGCTCCCCGGGGGGCCGAGGGCAAAAAGGTTGTAGCCGTCGTGGTGCACCCCGATGGCGAACCGCACCGCCTCCACCGCCCGCTCCTGCGCCACCACCGCGTCGAGGTCGGGAAGGTCGTCGGTGGTAGAGAAGTCGAGGGCCGCGAGGTCGCAGCGGCGGTAGAGGGCGTCGGCGGAGAGGGGATCGACCATGGAAAAACCTCACGGCAGGTGGGCATGGCAGGGAGAAGATCGACCTGTGTCCACCCTACCGCAAACGGGAAAACGGCGGGACGAGACCCACCTTTCGTGACCACGGCCGCTCCTACCCGCGGTATCGAGGGGGTAGGAGGGGGCCATGCCCCCGATCCCGCGGCCAACGGCCGCGGCAGCCCCTGCGGGCCTGCGTCGCGGGCATGGCCCGCTCCTAGCGCAACGCCGCCTCTCGCTCGGTACCGACACCCTCCACTACCCGGCGGAGGAAGGCGTCGAACATG
This sequence comes from uncultured Nitrospirota bacterium, assembly GCA_964599505.1. GTDB lineage: Bacteria > CG2-30-53-67 > CG2-30-53-67 > CG2-30-70-394 > CG2-30-70-394 > CG2-30-70-394. The sequence goes on from CAZRGD010000282.1 coordinate 2,080, forward strand.
ATGAGCGACCAGATGAGCGGGGTGAAGTTGCGGATCCCCGCCTGGTGCTCGCGCACCACCCGGGCGAGGAAGCGCGGCTCGAAGTAGCCGCACCCGGCGAGGCGGCCGCCGAGGAGGGTGGCGCGCACCTCCTCCGCCAGCTCGTCGCGGAACCACCGCTCAATGGGAACCGCGAACCCCTGCTTCGGCCGGTAGAGGACCTCGCGCGGCAGCATCGGCTCCAGGGCCCGCTTGAAGAGGTACTTACCCTCACGCCCCTTGAGCTTGAGGCGCGACGGCAGGCGGGCGATCCACTCCACCACCTGGTGGTCGAGGATCGGCACCCGCACCTCCAGGGAGTGAGCCATGGAGGCGCGGTCGACCTTGGTGAGGATGTCGCCCACCAGGTAGGTCTTCAGGTCGAGGTACTGGATCCGCGACAGGGGGTCCTCGGTGGGGGCGCGCTCGAAGTGGGCACGGAAGCCGTCCACCGCGTGGTAGCCGGCGAGGGCCGCGTGGAGATCGGAGGTAAAGAGGCGGCCGCGCAGGTCGTCGGCGAGGATCCCCACCGAGTGGGCGTACCCCTCCAGGGGCGAACGGGCCAGGGACTGGAAGGTCGCCTTCGCCCGCAGGACCTTCGGCGCCCAGTCGGCCTTCGGGTAGAGGCAGCCCAGGAGCCCGAAGAGGGGGCCACGCACCGCCTGCGGCAATACCCCACGCAGGCGGTTCTCGTCCCGATCCCACCGGTAGCGGCGGTAGCCGGCGAGGTTCTCGTCGCCGCCGTCGCCCGACAGCGCCACGGTGACCCGCCGGCGGGCGATACGGCACACCTCGTAGGTGGGGAGCGCCGAGGAGTCGGCGAAGGGCTCGTCGTAGAGTCCGGCGAGGCGGTCCACGAGGCCGAAGGCGTCCGCCGCCACCTGCTCCTCGTGGTGGTCGGTGTGGTATCGCTCGGCCACCATCCGGGCGTAGAGCGCCTCGTCGTAGGCCGGGTCGCCGAAGGAGATGGAGCAGGTGGCCACCGGCCGCTCGGAGATCCCCGCCATCAGGGCGACCACCGCCGAGGAGTCGACGCCGCCGGAGAGGAAGGCGCCCAGCGGCACCTCGGAGATCATCCGGATACGCACCGCCTCCTCCAGCCGCGCGATGAGCTCGTGGGCCGCCTCGGTCTCGTCGATCGGGCGGTCGTCCTCGAACTGGAGGTCCCAGTACTGGCGCAGCCGCTCCCCCTCGGGGGTGATGGTGAGACAGTGGCCCGGCGGCAGCTTGGCGACGCCGTCGAGGATGGTGCGCGACTCGGCCACGTAGCCGAAGGCAAAGAAGTCCTCGATGCCGCGTGGGTCCACCTGCCGCTCGAGCTCCGGGTGGACGAGGAGCGCCTTGAGCTCGGAGCCGAAGAGAAGGGTCCCGTCGGCGAGGCGGGCGTGAAAGAGCGGCTTGATCCCGAGGCGGTCGCGGGCCAGGAAGAGGGTACGACGCCGCCGATCAAAGAGGGCGAAGGCGAACATACCGCGGAAACGGCCAACACACTGCTCGCCCCACTCCTCCCAGGCGTGGACGATCACCTCGGTGTCGGAGCGGGTGGCGAAGCGGTGGCCGAGGCGCTCGAGCTCCGGGATGAGCTCGACGAAGTTGTAGATCTCGCCGTTGAAGGCGACCCAGACCGAGCCGTCCTCGTTGCACAGGGGCTGGTGGCCGCCGGCGAGGTCGATGATCGACAGCCTGCGGTGGCCGAGCCCCACCCCCGGCCCCTCGTAGAAGCCGCGATCGTCGGGGCCGCGGTGGGCGAGGGAGTCGGTCATCGCCCGCAGAAGCGGGCCGTCCACGGGACGGTCCGGATCATTCGGATGGAAGAGGCCGGCGATGCCGCACATGGGGGACGCTCGCTACGCTCGCGGGGGTGGGGATTGGGGGGTGGGGGGTGGGGGGTGAGGGGGTG
>CAZRGD010000283.1:0-3962 GCA_964599505.1 uncultured Nitrospirota bacterium
CCCTCCCTCCGGGAGGGGGTTGGGGGGAGGGCAATGGGGACCACCGCGGAGCCCGATCATCCGGCTCCACATTTTCACCAGCACACGGGCTCACCCCTGCTCTCCCATGGGGATTTCCACGATTGACCGAATTTCAACCGGCTCCGCCCCCTCCACGTCCTCTTCGGGCGGCAGGAAGAGGGAGATCTGGACAAGGCGCGGCAGGCTCTTGCTCTGCCGCGTGTCCCACTGATCCACCCACCCCGTGGGGCCGTAGTAGTGAAAATCGACGCCGATGATCTGCTCGCTCAGGAGGTACTCGGTGCCGCCGCTCATCGGGTCGCCATCGGGAGTGGCGTCCTCCCGCTTGTAGAGGGCGTAGGTCGACGGGCCCACCGAGTCGAGGTGGTAGGTCACCTCGGCCACGTCGCTCTCCGGAAGATCGGGGTGGAGCTTCAGGTGCGAGGCTTGAACCCAGGTGAGGCGATCGGCGGGCTGGCCGTCGTCGGTGACCGCGTTCTCGCCGACGAAGGCGAGACGCGGGTCGTCCTTCAGCCACAGGGTGGAGCGCAGCTCGCGATCGACCATCTCCAGAAGGATGCGCACCGCCTGCTCCCGGTCGCCGCGCCGCTCCATCCGCTGGAGCCCCCCCACCGTCGACCAGAGGGCGCCGTAGACGAGGGCGAAGACCATCCCCATGAGGCCGAGGGTGACCATCACCTCCACCAGGGTGAACCCGGCGGCGCCTGCGGCGCCGCCGGGTTCATGCTGGTAGAAAGTAGGAAGTAGAAAGTAGAAAGGGGGGTGGGTAGCCGCGCCACGGCGGGAACCCCGCCTGCCCGCAGCAACGACGCCCGCTGCCGGCGGCTGGCCTACCCTCACTTTGTCGCGTTTGCGAAACACTGCTTTCACCCGCCCCTTTCTACCTTCTACTTCCTACTTTCTACTGCTACTTCACCCGATAGGTCCGCACCCGGACCCGCTGGTTGGGCGCCTCGCCCCAGGAGACCTCGACGCTCACCTCGTACACCTTCGCCTTGTCCGTCGAGTACGGCGTCTCCTCGACCCGAGTGGTCCAGTGGTAGGGGGGATCGGGCGCCTCGAAGTCGCCCTCCTGCTCGCCGGGCGCCGGGATGCCGTCCTTGAGGGTGTCGACCATCTGACTCTTCGCCAGACGCGCCCCGGTGGCGAGCTGCTGGGCACGGGACGCCATGTCGACAGTCGAGGCGTGGAGCTGCAGGACCGCCACCAGGGTGGTCCCGAGGATGGCGACCGCGATGAGGACCTCGAGGAGCGTGAACCCGGCGGCGCCGGATTTACGCGAGTAGAAAGTAGAGGGCCGGTAGAAAGTAGAAGGTAGAAAGTAGAAAGGGGGGCGCCGCTCTTCACCTCGGTGGGAAACCAGCCTAACCGCGGCCATGACGGCCGCTGCCAGCGGCTGCCGTACCCGGAATTTGTCGCGTTTGCGAAACATTCTTTTCCTACCGCCCCCTTTCTACTTTCTACCTTCTACTTTCTACCTACCTTCTACCTACTTCCTACCGAGTCCCCACCGGGATCTCTTCCAAAAAGCCGTCCAGCCGCCGTACCCGGCCGGTGAGCGGCTCAATCACCAGGGTGTACTTTGCCTCCTCCGCCTGCACGTGCAGGAGGGTGCGCTCGACGTAGCCGTTCGGGAGAAAGGTGGTAAAGAGGTTTTCGTCACTCCCCTGGGGCCGTCGCCCCTGAAACTGGGTTCGCATCTCTACCAGATCCACCTTACCGGGCCACCGTTGTTTCGAGGTCAGGCTCCCCTCATCCTTCCGCTCCTCACCGTTGGGGGCGATGTAGGTCACCCACAGGGTCTCCTTCTCGCGGTCGTAGTGGAGGCGGTAGGTCCGGTGGGTCCGCACCGCGCGGTCGCGCACCAGGGCGGTAAGGGAGGCAAGGCGGCGGGTGGCAAGGCGGATGTCGGAGGCAAACAGCGGACGCATGAGGCGCGGCAGCATGATCCCCGCCATCAGGCCGAGGATCAGGACCACCACCATCACCTCCACCAGGGTAAAGCCTCGATTTCGGCCTACGGCCGAAATCGACATGGGAGCGGAGAAAGGGGGACAGGGCGTCACGGGCGCGGGACGGGAGGGATGACGCACCGTGGAAGGGGGGAGAGAGGGGGGCGGCAAGGCCGGGAGTACGGCAACAAACAGCGGCAACGGCGCACGAACCACGACCCGTGAGAGGCAACGACGGTGCTGCCACGGCCACTGGCCACGGATCGCGGGCATGGCCCGCTCCTACTCCAGGTTCCAGCTCTCGATGTCGGCGAAGGCATCCTCGCCGCCGTCCTCACCGTCGGCACCGTAGCTCTCGATGTCGTAGTCGCGGTTGTGGATCCCCGGGGAGAGGTAGATGTAGTCGTTGCCCCACGGGTCCTTCGGCACCTTGTCGAGATAGCCGTCGGAGCTGTACCGCAACGGTAGCGGCGAGGTGGTGGGCTTGGTCACCAGCGCCTCCAGACCCTGGTCGGTGGTGGGGTAAAAGCCATTGTCGGCGCGGTAGAGCTTCAGGGCGTTCTCGAGCTGGCGGATGGTCACCGCGGCGGCGGTACGCTTGGCCACATCGGTACGCCCCACAATCCTCGGCACGACGATGCTCGCCAGCAGCCCGAGGATGAGGACCACCACGATCACCTCGATGAGGGTGAAGCCCGCCTCACCCGGTGTCCGATCTACGTGCTCTCTTGTATACATCTTGCTCCTAGTGGATCAGCTCGTTGATCTCGAAGATCGGCAGCAGGATAGCGAGAACGATGAACAGCACCAAGAGACCGAGGATGACGATCATCACCGGCTCCACCAGGGAGGTCAGGGCGGAGACCGTCACCCCCACGTCCTCCTCGTAGGCGGCGGCGACCCGCTCGAGCATCTCCTCCAGGGAGCCGGACCGCTCGCCCACGTCGACCATGTGGAGGACGATGGCGGGAAACTCACCGGTGGCACGCAGACCTGAGGCAATCCCGCCTCCCTCCTGGACATGAGCGCGGACGTCGCTCACCGCGTCCTCGAAAACCCGGTTGAGGACGATGCTCTTGACGATATCCAGCCCGGCAAGCAGCGGCACACCGCTCGCCATGAGGGTGGAGAGGGTGGAGGCGAAACGCGCCACCACCACCTTGCGGATGAGGTTGCCGAAGAGGGGAACGCGCAGCTTCGCCCGATCAATGGCTCGCCGCCCCGAGTCGCGCCGACCCCACAACCGCACCCCCACCGCCACCGCCGTGATCGCCAGGAAGATCACCCACCAGCGGTGTTCCAGAAAGCGGCTCACCGCCATCAGGACCAGGGTTGGGGTAGGCAGGTCCGCCTGCATGTCGGTGAAGATCTTCGCCACCGACGGCACCACCTTGACGAGCAGGAAGACGACGACACTGAGGCCGATGGTCATCATCACTACCGGATAGGCGAGGGCCGACTGGACCCGAGCGCGCAGGACGGTCTGGGTCTCCATCAGATCGGCGAGACGCGACAGGACCACGTCCAGGGCACCACCCGCCTCACCGGCGCGGACCATGTTGACCATCAGCGGCGAGAAGACCCGCGGGTGGGCACCAAAGGCATCGGCAAGCGACGCGCCGCCGTTGACCGACTCGCGCACCAGGGTGAGGGTGTGCGCCAGGCGGCTCCCCTCGCCCTGCTCGATCAGGGCGTTGAGCGCCGCCACCAGGGGCATCCCCGCCTTCAGCAGGGTGCCGAGCTGGCGCACCGATAGGGAGATCTCGCGCGGGCTCACCCGGGTGAAGAGCTCGACGTTGATCCGTGCCAGGCGCGAGGACTGGGTCGCCGCCGAGCTCGCCCGCTCCTCCTCCACCTCGGTGGGGAAGATCCCCTGCTTGCGCAGCTTGGAGCGCACCCCCTGGGAGGAGTCGGCGTCCTCCATCCCCTTGACCCGCTTGCCGGCGGAATCGAGCCCTTCGTAACGGTAGACAGGCATGGTTAGCGCGC
>CAZRGD010000284.1:0-3943 GCA_964599505.1 uncultured Nitrospirota bacterium
ACGGTGTCCAGCAAAAAAGATATGGGACCGGGTAAGCCCGGAGGGGGAGGGAGCCGAACGGACTCCGCTTTGCGGAGAATCGAAGTGTGCCCACCCCTACCCTCCCCCGGAGGGGAGGGGGCCGATGTCTGGAGGATGGGTGTCTGGGGTTGAAGCCCGAGCGACTCCCGGCGTCGCCTGCTCACCCCAGCCGCTGGCGTACCAGGGCGTTGACCTGCTTGCCGTCGGCGCGCCCCGCCACCTTCGGCATCACCGCCTTCATAACTTTGCCGAGGTTGGTGCGCTCCTGCTCGTCCATCTCGGTGAGCGCCGCATCGATCAGGGCGACCACCTCCGCCTCCGAGAGCTGCGCCGGGAGGTACGGCTCGATGATCGCAATCTCCCCCTCCTCGGCCACGGCACGGTCCTCCGCACCGGCGCTCCGGTACTGGCTGGCCGACTCCCGCCGCTGCTTGACCGCCCGGGTGAGGACGGCCAGAGCTTCGTCGTCGGAGAGGTCGTGGCCGGCGGCGATCTGAGCGTTTTGAAGGTCGGCGCGGACCATGCGCAGAACCCCCACCCGCTCCTTCTCTCGCGCCTTCATCGCCGCCTTCAGGTCGGCGAAGATCTGGTCTGCCACGGCGCCCATGGCGGTCTCGCGGCTACCGCGACTGCTGGCGGGCGCGCCGCTCCATCTTGGCGAGTCGCTTCCGTGCCGCGATCGCCTTGTGCTTCTTCTTCACCGAAGGCTTCTCGTAGTACTCACGCTTGCGCAGCTCGGCCATCAGGCCGCTCTTCTCGCACTGCTTCTTGAAACGGCGGATCGCCCCTTCAAAGTGGTCGCCATCTTTGAGTTTGATGCCAAGCATCGAGCCTCCGGTAACAGGGTCCTGAGTCTTGTCGAAAAACGAGCATGGAACTGTAGTGACACACCCCGGAGCTGTCAAACAGCCGGCGTGCGTTCCTGATCGTCTCCCCTCCACCTTTTTACCGCCGTGGCAAGCGGTTGCCACGCCCCCATGCCTCGCGGCCACGCACCCACAGGGTGAAGCAGCGGTCGGGCCATCGGGATCGCTATCGGGATCGGATCTCGTCCCAGGCCATGCTCCCGCCGGTGGACCCCCGTTCAGGACGCCGCCCAGCACCGATCCGTACCGCGGACCAGCGGGGGTGGGAGGCGATCCCGGTCCCGATAGCGATCCCGATTTGGAACCGACGATGATGGACGCATGGCTACGGGGTGTAGTTCGGCGCCTCTTTGGTGATGATCACGTCGTGGACGTGGCTCTCGCGCAGACCGGCGCCGGAGATGCGCACGAAGCGCCCCTTGGTGCGCAGGTCGTCGATCGTCGGGGTGCCGCAGTACCCCATGCCGGAGCGCAGGCCGCCGAGGAGTTGGTAGACGGTATCCGCCAGGGGTCCCTTGTACGGCACCCGTCCCTCGATCCCCTCGGGGACCAGCTTCGACTGCTCCTTCCCCTCCTGGAAGTAGCGGTCCTTCGACCCCTCGGCCATCGCCCCGAGGGAGCCCATGCCGCGGTACACCTTGTAGCTGCGCCCCTGGTAGAGCTGGATCTCACCGGGGCTCTCCTCGACGCCGGCGAGGAGCGAGCCGATCATCACTACCTGGCCGCCGGCGGCGATCGCCTTCACCAGGTCACCGGAGAACTTGATCCCGCCGTCGGCGATCACCGACACGCCGCTCCCCTGCGCCGCCCGAGTGCACTCGGCCACCGCGGTGAGCTGCGGTACGCCGCAGCCGGAGACCATCCGGGTAGTACAGATGGAGCCGGGGCCGATCCCCACCTTCACCGCGTCGACCCCGGCGTCGATCAGCGCCCGGGTCGCCACCCCGGTGGCCACGTTGCCGCCGATCAGGTCGAGGTCGGGGTAGGTGGCCTTGATGTCGCGCACCGTGTCGAGCACCCGCCGGGTATGGCCGTGGGCGGTGTCCACCACCACCACGTCGACGCCCGCGCGGACCAGCGCCTCCACCCGCGCTTCGCGGTCCGCCCCCACACCTACGGCGGCGCCGACCCGCAGGCGACCGTGGTCGTCCTTGCAGGCGTTCGGATATTTGCGCGCCTTCTCGATGTCCTTGACGGTGATCAGCCCCTGAAGGTGGTGGTCGTCGTCGACGATCAGCAGCTTCTCGATCCGGTGGGTGTGCAGCAGCCGCTTCGCCTCCTCCAGGGTCGTCCCGACCGGGCCGGTGACCAGGTTGTCGTGGGTCATCCCCTCGCGCACCGCCATCGCCTCGTCGTCCATAAAGCGGAGGTCGCGGTTGGTGAGGATTCCCACCAGACGCGGCCCCTCGGTGACCGGGATGCCGGAGATGCGATAGGTGCGCATGAGCTTGCGCGCCTCGCGGATGGGGCGGTCGGGCTCGATGGTGATGGGATCGAGGATCATCCCCGACTCCGACTTTTTGACCAGCTCCACCTGGTGTGCCTGCTGCTCCACGGTCATGTTCTTGTGGAGGACCGAGAGGCCGCCCTCCTGCGCCAGGGCGATCGCCAGGCGCGCCTCAGAGACCGTGTCCATCGCCGCCGACATGAGCGGAATCTGGAGGCGGATGGTGCGGGTGAGCTGGGTCGAGAGGTCCGCCTCATGGGGCAGGACCTCCGACGCCCCGGGCACCAGGAGGACGTCGTCAAAGGTAAGAGCGAGAGGTGGGGTCTCTTCCAACATCGCGGCCTCCGGAGCAGGGGGCGCGCAGTTTCCTCCGGTGGTCCGGTCGAGGCAAGGCGGGCTTTTTTCGCTGGGCGAAAAAAGAAGGGGGAGGGGATCGGAAGGTCAGCCGGCGCGAATCGCGAGGGGCTCATCAGCAACGCGCGACAGCGCATCTTCACCCTCACGAATTTCCAATAGGACGGTATTCAGTTCCCATTTGGACGGGACCGAACCACCCGGCGTCTCTATGCCCCGCCCCTGCCCGTGGAGCTAAGGGGGGCTCACCAACCCCGTCACACGCCCCCCTCACCCCACGTACATACTTTTTTCGCGCAGCGAAAAAAGCCTACAGCCGGTCCGCGAGCCCCTTCAGGTAAGCACGGAAGCGGTCGCCGAGCTCTTCGTTCCGGAGGGCGTACTCCACCGTCGCCTGCAGGAAGCCGAGCTTGTCGCCGGCGTCGTAGCGGGTGCCGGTGAACTCGTAGGCGTAGATCGATTGGCGGGCGAGGAGGGCTACCAGGGCGTCGGTGAGCTGGATCTCGCCGCCGCTACCGGGGTTGACCCGTTCGATCTCGTCGAAGAGCTCCGGGGTGAGGATGTAGCGGCCGACGATCGCCAGGTTCGACGGCGCCTCCTCGGGCTTCGGCTTCTCCACCATCGCGCGCACCCGCACGGTCCGCTCATCCACCGGCTCTCCGTCGACGATCCCGTAGCGGCCGGTCTGCGCCGGCTCCACTCGCTGCGCTGCTATCACCGAAGCGCCGTGTTGCTCATACACCTGCACCATCTGCGCCAGACACGACGGTGTTGCGTGGATCAGGTCATCGGCGAGGACCACCGCGAAGGGCTCGTCGCCCACCAGCCGCCTCCCGCACGCCACCGCGTGGCCGAGGCCGAGGGGCTGGCGCTGGCGCACGTAGCTGATCTGCACCCGGTCCAGGAGGGCGTAGGTCGAATCGAGCAGGTGGCTCTTGCCGTGGCGCTCGAGGAAGTAGTCGAGCTCGAAGGAGAGGTCGAAGTGGTCCTCGATCGCCCGCTTGCCGCGGCCGGTGACGATGATCACCTCCTCGATCCCGGCGTCCGCCACCTCCTCGATGGCGTACTGGATGAGCGGTGCGTCGACGATCGGCAGCATCTCCTTCGGCGTCGCCTTGGTGGCGGGGAGAAAACGGGTGCCGAGACCGGCGGCGGGAAAGACCGCCTTGCGTACGGGGGGGTAGGACATGGGGCTCTCTAGGGGGAGATGGTGCGGCGTTTGAGAACGGTGGCTGAATGGGATGAAGGTGGGGCG
>CAZRGD010000285.1:0-3941 GCA_964599505.1 uncultured Nitrospirota bacterium
GGGCGAGGCAGAGGGCGGGCAGGGTCGTGACCATTCCCGCCGCCCATGGGAGGAGGAGGGCCGCGCGACACGCGCTGGGGCGGCCGGCGGTGAGCCACGCCACGACCGGGGTGGCGCCACGCCACGGGTGGCCCGGCAGGGCGACGGCGAGGAGTGCGGCGACCATGGCGGCGGCCGGCGCCGTCGCCGCCGCGGCCAGGGGGTGGCAGACGGCGACGACGAGGAGGGCGGCGCCTCCCGCCGCGGCGGCGGCGAGGGGGGGACGGTTCATCCCTCCTCCGCCGCCTCCCGGGGCGCGGTCACCTCCGCCAGGTAACGGCGTAGCAGGTCGAACTGGCCGGCGAGGTCCGCCGGGGTCTGGCCCATGGGGCTCTTAAAGAAGGAGCAGAGGTGGGCCATCGGCCCGGCCTCGCCGCGCCGGGTAGCGAGGGCAGCGAGGCGGGCGAGGTCGAGGATGAGCGGCGCGGCGAGGGCCGAGTCGCACCCCTGCCAGGTGAACTGGAGGGTCATGCGGGTCCCCAGGAACCCCTCGAAGTGGATCAGGTCCCACGCCGTCTTCCAGTCGTCGAGCGACGGCACGTAGTCGATCCCCACCCGGGTGTGGGGGGCGTAGCCGAGAATCTCACCCAGAAGGTGGTCCTTCGAGGCGACCTTGGTCTGCTTGTTCGCCGGGTCGTCGAGGACCGCGCCGTCGCCGTTGCCGAGGAGGTTGTACCCCTCCCACGAGAGGACCCGCAGGTGGCGCATGGCAAACAGCGGCGCCAGGGCCGACTTCATCAGGGTCTCACCGGTCTTGCCGTCGCTGCCGTAGATCGGCAGGCCGCGCTCTGAAGCGAGGGCGACGAGGGCCGCGCAGCTCCCGCCGGGCGACGGGGTGAAGTTGATCCACGCACACCCGGCATCCAGGGCCGCCACCGCATAGAGGGTGGAGGCGGGGAGGGTGGGGTCGTCGGCGACGATCGCGGCGCGCAGGGAGGCAAGGTCGTCGCCGGGGAAGGGGGCGGGCGGTGCGGCCTCGGTGGATGCAAGGTTGACCACCACCACCGTGTCGAGGTGGTGGCGATTGCGATAGGCGGTCAGATCCCTCTTGAACTGCTCCACCAACTCGGCGGCGGATGCGTCGGTGCCGCGGCCGGCGACCCGCTCGATGGTGGCACCACAGCCGCGGGTGGTGCCGGGACGGATCTCCGCGTCGCACGCAGCGAGCCAGCCGGCCGCCGCCTCCACCTGCTCCGAACGGAGGAAGCCGCCGGGGCCGGTGAGGGTGCGGGCGCGTTCCATCATGCTGGTCTCCGCCACGTCCCAGCCGCCGATCGGGACCTGGTCCAGCGGCGGCCACCCCACCGTGGCGAGATCGGAGAGCTCGGTCACCAAACCGGTGGGCGGGGCGAGCCCCTGGGCGACGGCGTGGGCGCCCACCGCGGTGGTGGTGGCGACGTTACCGCGGCCGCCGGCGAGCCAGAGGCCAAAACGATCGGATAAATACACGGTACTCCCCTCCGTCTGTTTGCTTTGGGTGTTGAACAGCACCTCTTACCCCAGTCCCTTGCCGGGCGGATTGGTTCCTCCCGGCAAGGGTTGGGCGGGATGGCCATCAAGGCCGTCACTGGACTTATGCGGATGCATATCGGGGGTGTCCGGCGACGAGGAGGACGGTGACCATGACGTTGCCCACAGGGATGCAAGTCCCATGCCACCCATCGGCAGCCGGGCGGTCCCACTAAAGTTATTGCAAACACGGGGAACAGCGGCTGTCTCCCATCGTTGTCCTGCAATGGTGACTGTCCCCCGGATGGCCACCGGCGGCCACCATCGCTACAGGTGGCGGTGGCTGAGCTTCTTCCGCAGGCTCGAACGCTGCATCCCGAGGAGCTTCGCCGCCCGCACCTGGTTGTGACCGGTCTGGTCGAGGGCCTCGTCGAGGAGGATCTCCTCGGTTTGCTCGGTGAGCCGGTGGAAGACCCCGTCGCCGGGCTCAGCCTCCCTGCCGGCAGCGGCGAGGCGGCGGACCTCGCCGCGCAGGTATCCCTCCCACGCCCCCTCCGGATCCGTGCCCTCCCCACCGGTGGGGAGCGGCGGGTCGAGGTGAGGCCGGACCTCCTCCCATGTGAGACGCGACGCCCGGGCGAAGGCGCAGAGGCGGTGGATCAGGTTCTCCAGCTCGCGCACGTTGCCGGGCCACGGCAGGTCGGCGAGGTGACGGAGGCAGTCGTCGTCGAGCTCCGGCGGCGGGGTGGAGAGTTGCACCGCGGCCTGGCGGAGGAAGTGGGCGACGAGCAGCGGGATGTCCTCGGGCCGGTCGTGCAGGGGGGGGATGGTGAGGGTGGCGACGTGGAGGCGGTAGTAGAGGTCCTTGCGGAAGCGACCGGCGGCCACCGCGGCGGCGAGGTCCTGGTTGGAGGCGGCGATGATTCGTGCCTCCACCGGGATGGGCTGGCTGCCGCCGACCCGGTAGAGCTCGCGCTCCTGCAGGACCCGCAGGAGCTTTGGCTGCAACGCGAGGGGGAGGTCGCCCACCTCATCCAGGAGCAGGGTACCGCCGGCGGCGACCTCGAACTTCCCCGACCGCCGCGCCTCGGCGCCGGTGAATGCGCCGCGCTCGTGGCCGAAGAGCTCGCTCTCCAGCAGGGTCTCCGGCACCGCGGCGCAGTTCACTGCCACGAAGGGGCCGTCGCGGCGGGGGCTGTTGTGGTGGATGGCGCGCGCCACCCGCTCCTTGCCGACGCCACTCTCGCCCAACAGCAGGACGGTGAGGTCATTGGTGGTGAGCAGGCCGATGTGCTTGTAGAGCTCCTGCATCACCGCGCTGGTCCCCACCAGGGGGTGGCGGTCGGCGGGCAGCGGCGGCCCGGTGGCCTCTGTCGGGGGTTGGGCGGGGCGTGGCCGCAGAGCCCGGCGCAGGAGCTCGCCCATGCGGTCGAGGTCGAGGGGCTTGGTGACGTAGTCGTAAGCGCCCGCCTGCATCGCCGCCACCGCCCGTTCGAGGCCGCCGTGGGCGGTGATCATCACCACCGGCATCGCCGGCCAGCGAGGGTGGACCTCGGCGAGGAGGCAGAGGCCGTCCTCGCCGGGGAGCTGGATGTCGACCAGCGCAAGGTCGAAGGAGGCCGCCTCCAGTTGCGCCCGGGCGGCGCGGGTGGTGGCCACCGTCTCCACCGCATGGCCCTTCCCGCGGAGGTACTCGCCGAGGGCGAAGCAGATGGCGACGTCGTCATCGACCACGAGGATGCGGCTCATGCGGTGGCTCCTGGGGCAGGAGGGGGTGGTGGCGTCGGGGTTGGAGCGTCGCTATCGTGCCGTGCCGCGGCCGGTGGTACGAGGGGGAGGGAGAGAGTCGCTCTGGTGCCGCCGCTGTCCGCCGGGGCAAGGCAAAGGTCACCGCCGTGGTCACGGGCGATCTGGCGGCTCACTCCGAGGCCGATCCCGCTCCCGGCCGGGGCACCGGCGCGAAAAGGCTCGAAGAGCGCCTCCACCTGGGTTGGGCCGATCCCGCGGCCCGTATCGCGCACCTCGATCTCCACCCACCCCGCTCTCGTCGCCGGCGGCCAGTGGGTCGCCAGGGTCAGGTCGCCGCCGTCGACCATCGCCCCGGCGCCGTTGAGGAGGAGGTTGAGAACCACCTGCTTCACCCGCTCCGGGTCCGCCACCACCGGCCGCGGCGATCCCTCCGTGGTGCAGCTCAGGTCGATCCCCTGGTGGGTGAGCTGCGCCTCGGTGAGCTCCGCCACCTCCGCCACCACCTGCTCGATGTCGCACGGCCGGGGCCGCAGGGGGCGGGGGTGGCCGAGGTCGAGGAGGTCCTGGACCACCAGCTCCACCCGTGCTACCTCGCGCAGGACGACCTCGGTGTAGCCGGCCTCGGCGGCGAGGGTGGGCTCTCTGCGCAGGCGGTCACGGACCATCTGGACCAGCATCTGCACCGACGACAGCGGGTTGCGCAC
>CAZRGD010000286.1:0-3935 GCA_964599505.1 uncultured Nitrospirota bacterium
CGGGGTCGGCGCGAGACTGGGCCGACCCCGCGTGGCTGGCCCCGCTCGGGGGGCGGGGCGGGCCGAGGGTGGGCAGACGGGGGAGGTGGGCGTCGCCGTCCCGATCGGCGGCCGGGAGGACCAGGGCGGAGCCGGCCTCGATGGTGACGTCGGAGCGCACGATCAAGGGGACGCCCAACTCCCGCGCCTTGACGTGGGCGCGGACGATGCCGTACACCCCGTCCCGGTCGGTGAGCGCCACCGCCCCCAGCCCCAGGGTGGCGGCCCGCTCCACCACCGCCTCCGGATGGCCCGCCCCCTCCAAAAACGAGGCGCTCGACTTGCACCACAGGGGGACATAGCCGCCCGTCTCGCCGCCTCCTCCGCCCCTCTCGCAGCCACCGCCCATCGACCCCATCGTCGCTCCTTGGAGGGAGCGTAGCAGACATTTGTCTGTTTTTCATCGTGATCGCGGTCCTAGGAGCCTGTCGGACCACGCACCGAAACGACACGCCCGAGGCTCTCGCTCTCCAGATTCAACCCTTCCCGTACACCCCATGTTGAGCCGGGTGGGTGCGGGTTTCATCCAGGAGCGCGGAGTGGCCATGGCAAGGAACGCGGGTCGAGGGGGGGGCCGGTGGGTCGTCGGGTGGCTCCTTGTCGGCGCCCTCGCCCTCTCCCTGGCGGCCTGTAGCGGCGGTGGGGGTGACGGTGGTGGTGGTGGAAGGGGTAGCGCCATCCTCGATGCAGTGCCCAACACCGTGTCCAATACGGTGCCCAACACCGTGGTGGTCAGCGGGACCCTGGGTGCCATTCGGACAAGCGCCCTGGCCACCCACACGGTGGACGCGGACATCGCGGTGGTGGCGATCGATGAGAGCGGTGCGGTCGTCAGCAGCGAGACGACCCGCGACCGCTTCTCCCTGCGCCTGCCTACCGGCCACGACTATGTGATCGCCTTCCGCGACCGGACGGTCACCGGTACGACCCTCGGTGTCCTCGCCTTCGACGATGGCGACCGCCAGCGCGCCCTCTTCTCCCTCGCCCCGCGCACGCCGGACGTGGACCTTGGGACCCTCACCCTCCAGCGCGGCCCGGGATCCGCCACCAGCGATCGTCGCCTGGCGGGACGCCTCGCCCCCCCGGCGCGCACCCCTCTGGACACGGACGGCGACCTCATCCCCGATACCATGGACCGGGACGATGACAACGACCGCGTCGCCGACGCGAACGACGCCTTCCCCCTGGATCCCACGGAGAGCCTCGATACGGATGGCGACGGGGTCGGCAACCATGCGGATGCGGACGACGACGGGGACGGGGTGGCGGACCTCACCGATTGCGCGCCCCTGGACCCGAGTCGCCAGCGCCTCGCGAGCGATGGATCCACCTGTGTCGCCGCTGCACAGACCGCGAGCGTCGCCGGGATGCTCTTCATCTCCCCCGCGGGATCGCCGGGCGAGGCAGCGGTGAGCGAGGCAGCGGTGAGCGAGGTGGAGCCGAACGACACCGGCCTCACCGCCCAGCTCCTCGACCCCCACACCCCCGCCCCGTCGTACCTGCTCACCGGCACCCTCTCCGCCGGCGACCCCCAGGACACCTTTTACCTTACCGAGTCGGTCGCTCGGCGGGTTACCCTCACCCTCACCCACGACGCCACCGCCGATTTCGACCTCCAGGTCTACGATGTGGCCGGTGACGGCACCCTGACCGCCCTCGGGGCGAGCACCCGGACCACCAGCCCGGAGGCGGTGGTCTACGACACCCCGGCTGCCCCTCAGGGGGAGAAGTTTATGACCGTCATCGTCGTGATCCCGGTCCGGGGCAGCGGCGCCTACCAGCTCCAGGTCCGGGCGGAGGCGAGTCCCACGGCGGCCGGCGAAGCGACCTTTGCGGGGCGCCGGCGGGTGGTCTCGGTGGCGGGCCACGATCGGCCGCCGCGGCCGGTCGCGCAGGTGTGGGACCTCTCCGCCGTCGACGCGGTGGCCGGCGAGGTCCTCGTCAAGCTGCGGCCGCAGGCGGCCGCGGTCCACAGCAGCAGCACGGCGAGCTGGGACGGCCTCACCCCGTGCGGCCGGGTGACCGGGGTCGCCACCCTCCTGTGTGACGCCGGCGCGCCGGCGGTGCGGGCGAGCAGCGTCGCTCCCTCCGACCCGCCGGCAGAGCGGCGGCGCACCGTCGCCCGGGTCCTGCGCCTGCGCGCCGATCCGCGGGTGGCGGAGGCGATCCCCAACGCGCGCCTCCATCCCGCCACCCTCCCCAACGACGCCCTCTACCCGCACCAGTGGAATTACCCGATGATCGGTCTGCCCGAGGCGTGGGAGACCACCACCGGCAGTGCTGAGGTGATCGTCGCGGTCCTCGATACGGGGATCACCGACCACCCCGACCTCGCCGGGCGGGTGATCGACGGCTACGACTTCGTGAGCCACATCGCCTCCGCCGGCGACGGCGACGGCCTCGACCCCGACCCCACGGACCCCGGCGACGTTAACCCCT
The DNA here is from genome assembly GCA_964599505.1 of uncultured Nitrospirota bacterium. Lineage (GTDB taxonomy): Bacteria > CG2-30-53-67 > CG2-30-53-67 > CG2-30-70-394 > CG2-30-70-394 > CG2-30-70-394. The sequence goes on from CAZRGD010000286.1 coordinate 2,479, forward strand.
TCGCCACAGAGCAGTGGCACGGGACCCATGTGGCCGGGATCATCGGCGCCGCCACCGACAACGGCATCGGCGTGGCGGGGGTGGACTGGCACTGCCAGATCATGCCGGTGCGGGTCCTGGGCCGTGGCAGCAACGGCACGACCGCCGACCTTTTGAACGGCATCCTTTATGCCGCCGGCCTGCCCAACGACTCCGGCACCGTGCCGCCCCGGCGGGCGGACATCATCAACATGAGCCTCAGCGGTCACGACCCCGGCGGGCAGACGGCCCACTTCGCCCAGCCGGTCATCGACCAGGCGCGCCGAGCCGGGGTCCTGCTCGTCGCCGCGGCAGGCAACGAGGCGACGTCGATCCCGTCGTTCCCCGCCGGCGCGGCGGGCGTCCTCTCGGTGAGCGCGGTGGACGCCACCGGGGAGCGGGCGAGCTACGCCAACTTCGGGCCGACGATCGACCTCGCCGCGCCGGGCGGTAGCCGCGCCGCGGTGGATATGAATGGCGATGGCGACCCCGATGGGATCCTCTCCACCCGGGTGGACAGCACCACGGGGGCGTACAACTACGACCGGGATGTGGGGACCTCCATGGCCGCTCCCCAGGTGGCCGGGGTCGCCGCCCTTTGCCTTGCGGCCAATCCGGACCTGACGGTGGACCAGCTCGAGACCGTGCTGTTCGCTACCGCCACCGACCTCGGCCTCCCGGGGCGCGACGATCGCTACGGCTTCGGCCTGGTGAACGCCGCGGCGGCGGTGGAGGCAGCGGCGAGCGGCGCGCCTGCGACCACCCTCGAGGTCTCCCCCTCCCTCCTCAGCTTCGGGGCGAGCGAGACACGGCAGGAGGTGGCGCTCCGCAGCACCGGCGCCTCCGCCCTCGCCGTCTCCAACCCGGTGGTGACCACTACGGACGGCCACCCGTGGCTCGCCGCCACCCTCGACTCGGCCACCCGGACGGCGGTGGTGGTCCGGGTGGATCGCACCGGCATGGCGGCGGGTCGGTACACCGGTCGGGTGACCCTCGAGTCCACCGGCGGCAGCCAGACGGTGGAGGTCTCCATGGAGGTGGCGGCGACCCCGATGGTGACAAACCCCCCGGTGGTGACGGACATCGGGACGGTCTTCGTCCGCCTAGTGGATCCGGCAGACGGCAGCGTCGTCCAGGAGACCCAGACCTCCCGGACGAGCGGCTATCGCTACACCTTCGTCGGCGTGGCGGCGGGCCGCTACACCCTCCGCGCCGCCACCGACCGTGACGGCGACGGGGTGTTGTGTGAGGCCGATGACTATTGCGGCGCCTACCCCGTGTTGAGCCAGCCGGTCCCGATCGAGGTCCCCGCCGGGGCGCAGGTGACCGGCCGCGACTTCGCCCTCACCGACCAGGGCGGTCCCCTCTGAGGCGTTGTGAGGCGTTGGGGTCAGGTCTTGTCTTGCCACATTTCTTCAAGAAATGTGGCAAGACAAGAC
>CAZRGD010000287.1:0-3933 GCA_964599505.1 uncultured Nitrospirota bacterium
CCGGAGGCGTCTGCGTGGGCAGCGATCGATGTGATGCGAGTCCCCGGAAGAGACCACCCGCCCATGCCGCAGCGACTCACCGCCCACCTCCTGACGCGCCTCCTTGTCCCCGTCGCCGCGGTCGCTGCGCGCGACCCGCCCTGGGAAGACCCGGGCACCCTTCGACTCCACACCCGGAGCCACCCCGGCCCCGGAGTCCCAAAGGCTGAAAGCCGACCGCGGCCCAGCCTCAGCCGCGGCGGCGTGCCACCGCCTGGTGGTAGAGGGTCTCGTACTCGCCGGCGGCGTGGTCCCAGCTAAAGTCCTGAGCCATGGCGCGACGACGCATCTGCTCGATATCACCGCGCCGGTGGTACCAGGTGGCCACCGCCCAGCCCACCGTATCGTGCAACGCCTCGGGAGTGAGGTCGCCGAACCGGAAGCCGGTGCCGTCGCCGGTAGCCTCGTCGAAGTTGACCACCGTGTCCGCCAGGCCGCCGGTAGCGCGGACAATCGGCAGGGTGCCATAGCGCAGGCTGTAGAGCTGGTTGAGGCCGCACGGCTCGTACCGCGACGGCATGAGGAAGAAATCGCTCCCGGCCTCGATCCGGTGGGCACGGCCGTTGTCGAAGTGGAGCCAGGCGGCGAATTGGTCCGGCCGTCGCGCCGCCAGGGTCCCAAAGAAATGCTCCGCCTCTCGATCGCCGGTCCCCAGGAGGACAAACTGGAGGTCGAGGTCGAGGAGGCGGTCGAGGGCGTGGGCGAGGACATCGACCCCCTTCTGGCCAGTGAGCCGCCCCACCAGGCCAAAGAGCGGCACCTCGTCGCGCACCGGCAGCCCCGCCTCTTTTTGCATCGCCCGCTTGCACTCCGCCTTGCCGGTGAGGTCGTCGGCAGAGAAGGAGGCGGCGATGTGCGGGTCGGTCTGCGGATTCCACTCGTGGATGTCGATGCCGTTGAGGATCCCGGTAAGATCGTGGCTGCGGCCGGCCAGCACCCCATCGAGACCGTAGCCAAAAGCGGGAGTCTGAATCTCGCGCGCGTAGGTGGGGCTGACGGTGGAGAGGAGGGTCGCGTGGACGCAGGCGCCCTTCATCAGATTCAGCGCCCCGAAGTGCTCCAGCTCCTCGCCCCGGTAGTGCTCCCACCCCAGACCGGTGACCGGCATGGCGTCACCCCCGAAGACCCCCTGGTAGGCGAGGTTGTGGATAGTAAAGAGGGTCGCGGCGCCGGCGAGCGGCCCGCCGTGCTCCACCGTGTTCACGTAGACCGGCACCAGGGCCGTCTGCCAATCGTTTGCGTGGATCACCTCCGGCGTCCAGCCGAGGGCCTTGGTCAGGGCGAGGGCGCCGCGTGACAGGAATGAAAAGCGCGCCAGGTTATCGTCGTACGCCTCCCCCGGCGGTCCGTACAGATACGGTCGATCGAAGAAGGCGTGATGCTCCAGGAAATAGACCGGAACCTCGGAGCCGGGCAGCCGCCCCATACGCACCCCGCAGTAGGCGCGCCCGCCCCACCCCATGGGGACCACCACCGTCCCGTCGAGGGGCTCCAGCTCGCCCCAGTCGAACCCGGCATAGAGCGGCATCACCACCCGCACATCGATCCCGCGCGCCGCCAGGGCCCGCGGCAGGGCCCCCGACACATCCGCCAGCCCGCCGGTCTTGGCGAACGGCACACACTCGGAGGTGACGAAGAGAACTTTCACGTGCGCCCGGGCGAGGAGGGGTCAACCGACTCCGGTGGTGACTACAAAAAGGATGCGCCTTCTACCCTCCCGAGGCGCCCGGGCGCAAACGGAGCACCACTCTCGCAAGATCGGCGCGACGAATCCTCGCGCGGAGGCGTGGGGGGTGGTGAGAACGAACGGCAAGACGACACGCAGTAGTACAAGGCCATAGGCATGGTAGGAGCCGGCTCCCGCCGGCGAAACAGGCCCTGCGGGCCTGCCGCGCCTGGGGCGCGGATCGCGAGCAGGAGCTCGCTCCTACCGTGTTCCCCACTCCGGCGCCATGGCCACGGCCTCTCCTGCCGGAAGACGCAGCAGGGACGGCTACCTTTGAAATGTCCAAAACCGCCCCCCGCCCCTCCCACGCTCAGTCCCACTCCTCGGTGAAGCGGTTGGTGATCGGCATGCGGCGGCCGGTGCCGAAGGCCTTGGGGGTGATGCGGAGGCCGGGGGCCGCCTGCCGGCGTTTGTACTCCGCTCGGTCGACCTTGCGAATCACCTCCCGCACCACCCGCTCGTCGAAGCCGCGGGCGACGATCTCCTCCAGGGGCAGGTGCGCTTCGATGTAGGCGTCGAGGATCGGATCCAGCACCTCGTACGATGGCAGGGAGTCGGTGTCTAGCTGATCCGGGCGCAGCTCCGCCGACGGCGGCTTGGTGAGGATCGCCTCGGGGATGACCGCCCCGCCCGGCTGGGCGTTGCGCCAGCGACAGAGGCGGTAGACGAGGGTCTTGGGGACATCGGCGATCACCGCCAGGCCGCCCGCCATGTCGCCGTAGAGGGTGGCGTACCCCACCGCCATCTCCGACTTGTTGCCGGTGGCGAGCACCAGAGCGCCGAGCTTGTTCGACAGGGCCATGAGCAGGAGCCCACGGGCGCGCGACTGGATGTTCTCCTCGGTGACGTCCGCGCCGCGGCCGGCAAAGAGGGGGGCGAGGGTCGCCTCGGCCGCCTCCACCAGCGGCGCAATGGGCAGGAGATGGGAGGCGATGCCGAGGTTGGCCACCAGGGCCTCGGCGTCGGCCACGGAGCCGGGCGAGGAGATACGGCTCGGCATCATCACCGCGGTGACCCGCTCCTCGCCGACGGCGTCCGCGGCCAGGGTGACCACCAGGGCCGAGTCGATGCCGCCGGAGAGGGCGACGAGGGCGCGCTCGAAGCGGTTCTTGTGGAAATAGTCGGCGAGACCCAGCACCAGGGCACGGTAGACTTCGCCCGGCTCCTCTCCCGCCGGGCGGGCGACCCGCGGCGGCGGCGCGATCGTTTGCAGAGCACCGCGCGCCGGCAGCGGGACCTCCACCAACCCACCGGCCGGGCCGGTGGCGCGCCGGGCGGGCGGCTCCACATCGACCACCACCATCGTCTCCTCAAAGGGGGGGGCGGCGGCGAGGAGGGTGCCGTCCGGACCGGCGACCATGGAGCCGCCGTCGAAGATCAGGTCGTCCTGCCCCCCCACCTGGTTACAGAAGGCGAGGAGGCAGCCGTGCTCCCGCGCCCGGCCGGTGATCAGCGCCTCGCGCACCCTCCCCTTGCCGGCGTGGTACGGGGAGGCGGAGAGGTTGAGGTGGAGCTGGACCCCCGCCCGCGCCTGAGCCGCCAAAGGGCCGTCGTCGACCCAGAGGTCCTCGCAGATCGACACGCCCACGACCACGCCGCCGAGGGAAAAGAGGGGGTGATCGTCCTCCCCCGCGGGCCGGAAGTAGCGGCGCTCGTCGAAGACGTCGTAGTTGGGAAGGCAGCTCTTGCGCTGCACCCCCACCCGCCTGCCCCCGGCAAAGACGAAGGCGGCGTTGTAGAGGGCGCCGTCCGCCTCCTCCACCCCGCCGACCACCGCGACGATCCCGGTCGAGGCAATGGCCACCTCGTCGAGACAGACGCGCTGGTGGCGCAGGAATGCACGCTTGAGCAAGAGGTCGCGGGGTGGATAGCCGCAGATGGCGAGCTCGGGGAAAAGGGCGACCGTCGCCCCCGCCGCCCGCGCCTCCGCGATGCGCGCGACGATCCGGTCGCGGTTGGCGGTGAGCTCCCCGACGGTGGGGTCAATCTGGCAAAGGGCGAGGCGCATGGGGAGCAGTCAGCTTTCAGCGATCAGCGAACTACATTAGGGGACGGGATGTGGGGCGGCAAAGCGAGAGGAGGTTTTGGGGTCAGGTCTTGCCTTGACACATTTCTTGAGGTTTTGGGGTCAGGTCTTGCCTTGACACATTTCTTGAAGAAATGTGTCA
>CAZRGD010000288.1:0-3930 GCA_964599505.1 uncultured Nitrospirota bacterium
GCCTGCACCGCCGCCGGCAGGCGGCCAGCGAGGTGGACGCCCTCTACCGCCGCGCCAGTGACGCCCTCGCCGGCGGCCGCCTCGGGGTCACCCCGGTGGCGGACGAGCTCGCCGCGACCTTGAAATTGGAGGCCCGGCGCGACCGGGCGGCACGCGAGCTCGCCGACGCGCAGGCGCGCCTGCGCACCCTCCTCGACCTGGAGGCGGCCACACCGCTCCCCCTCGCCGACGCGCCCCTCCCCGCCCCGCCGAGCGAGACGGCCGTCGCCGCCGCCCTCGACGAGGTCAAGGGCCGCCGCCCGGACCTGCGGGCGCTGGCCGCCGGCAGGTCGGCGGCCACGGCGCGCGAGCGGGCGGCGCTCCTCAGCCGCTTCCCCGCCGTCGCCATCGAGCTGCACACCGGCCGCGAGACCGACGCCACCGAGTCCGTGGGCGGCGGCATCACCCTCCGCCTCCCCCTGTTGAACCGCCGGCGCGGCGCCATCGCTACGGCACGGGCGGAGCAAGGCCGGCTCGCCGCCGAGGTCACCGCGCGCCTCTCCGCCACCCGCCACGACGCCGCGCGCCTGATGCGCCGGGCGGCCCTGATCGATGCCGAGCTCACCCGCCTCGACCGCCGCGCGGCGGCGGTGGCGACCCTCGCAACGCGGGCGCGGGCCGCCTTCGCCCGCCACCGTCTGGCGCCACGCGCCTACCTGGCGACGGAGCGCGCCCGCCTCGACCTCCACCTGCGCCAGCTCCGCCTCGCCGGCGACCGCGCTCAGACCGCCATCACCCTCGACACCCTCCTCGCGCGACCGGTGGAGGCGTACCGGGAGTCACGGTGATGGCGGAGACGGAGCAGGGAGAGGCAAAGGAGCTCGCTCGAGCGCGCGCCAAGGCGGTGCGGCTCCTCGGCCCGGCGCCCCTCACCGCCCGCCAGCTCACCGACCGGCTGCGGCGCCGCGGCTTCGAGGCGGAGGTGGTGACGACGGTGGTCACCGAGTGCGTCGAGAGCGGCTGGGTCGACGACGCGGACTACGCCCGCCGCTGGCTCGAACGGCGGCGCGAGCAGGGGTACGGCCGGGCCAGGATCCGGGCCGAGCTGATCCAGCGCGGCATCGAAGAGGAGGTCGCCGCCGCCGCCCTCGCCGAGGAGGAGGTGGGTGCCGAGCTCGCCGCCGCCCGCCGTGCCGGGGCGCGCAAGATCCGGAGCCTCGGCACGATCCGCGACGACCGCGACCGCGCCAAGCTCGCCCGCTTCCTCGCCGCCCGCGGCTTCAACGGCCACACCGCGCGGCGGATCGTGGAGGAGGTGGGGGAGGCTTCGGGAAGGGAGTAGCGGTCGGCCCCGATCGGGAGAGAATCTCGCGCGGAGGTGCTGAGACGCAGAGGGGAGCTCTGGCCACGGGTCGGCCGTCACCGGTGGGACACCGGAGCACAGTGCGGGCCTGGAAGGCCAGGGCTCGCCACAGAGGCAGGGAGGACACAGAGAACGGCATCGGAAAATATGGATTCGTTTTTTCTGCCATGAAGGACACGAAGATTTCAGAGCACGTCTTCATGCTCTTCATGGTGAAGACGCCGTTCCCCGGCAGGTGAGGTTGCACCCAGGCATCTCGACTGCCCCCTCTGCATCTCCCCACCTCCGCGCGACAATTCCAGCCGGAGATGATGGACATGACCGACCCAGTAGATCCATATTCGGACAGAATGTAGACTCCATACGAAACCGACCCCATGGAGGCAGCCATGCGAACCCTGCGCGTTTCCGAGAACATCGTTCCGGTGAGTGATTTCAAGGCCAAGGCCGCCGACTGGCTACGGCGTCTGGACGAAACCTCTGAGCCCGTCGTCATCACACAAAACGGCAGGGCCGCAGGTGTGCTTCTCTCGCCCAGCGCCTACGACGAGCTCACCGAGCGCTACCGCTTCGTCAACGCGGTGGAGCAGGGGCTTGCCGACGCCGATGCCGGACGTGTCATCCCCCATGCGGAGGTTGTCGCCGAGATGCGCCGCCGCTTTGGTGGGGGCGACGACGCATGAGCCAGAGCAAGCAGGAACCAACCAAGCCCTTCGCGATCATCTAGTCCCGTCGAGCCAAGGAGGACCTCGCGGCCATCGGTGCCTACATCGGGGCGGACAACCCTGCCGCAGCGATGCGCTGGATCGACCGCTTGGTCGCCGACGTCGAGCACGCCGCGGAGATGCCCCTCACCGGACGCCTCGTACCTGAATATGCCGACCATCACGAGCTCCGCGAGATCCTCAGGCGTACCTACCGCATCGTCTACCGCATACGCGACAGCGCGATCGAAGTGGTGACCATCTTTGAAGGTCACCGCCGCTTCCCGGACGACGCAGTCTCCGAGTAGCACGCCTCGGGAAGTACAGAAGCGACCCCGAGGTTAGAGGGGGACAACCACGAGGAGCATGAAGGAGTAGCACCCCTCCCCGCGCGATTTCCCACCTCGCCACCGCTCACGCGGCGACGTCGATGAGCTCACTGGCGCAGGCGGGTAGCGGCACCGGCTCACCGCGCTCGCGGAGCGCCTCGATGTGGAGCTGGATCGCCTCGCGGATCAACCCCAGGACCTCGTCTCGACTCTCACCGACCGCGACGCAGCCAGGCAGATCGGGCACATGGGCGCCGTAGCTCGACTCGCCTCGCTCGATGACCACCATGTATCGCATGGTTATCCCTTCTTCAGCCCCGCCTGCTTTACCACGCTCGCAAGCGTACCTCGCGGCATGTCGATGCTCGGTTTCCCGGCGACGGTAACCGTTCCCGGCTTGGTCGGATGCTGAAACTGTCGATGACTTCCTCGCATGCGTATCTGCTCCCAGCCGTCTGCCTCCAAGAGCTTGATCAATTCTTTGACCTTCATGGTCGTTGAATCCGCCAATCAATCCCACGGAGATCACACGCTTCCCTGCGCATAGTCAGTCTAGGGAGACCCACAGAACCCTGACAAGGAAAAGCACGGCAGGATCTACCCCACGGGTTGTCCGCCCCTTTTCCCAACCTGCCGTTGCCGCCACACTACCCCCTGCTCCGGCCCGCCGGCCGAAGAGGGGGGTATCCATGCTGTCCAGCTCCGAAATCCGCCGCCGCTTCCTCGACTTCTTCGCCGAGCGCGGCCACACGGTGGTCGCGTCGTCGTCTCTGGTGCCCGGTGACGACCCGACCCTGCTGTTTACCAACGCGGGGATGGTGCAGTTCAAGTCGGTCTTTCTCGGCGAGGAGCAGCGCAGCTACCGGCGCGCCACCTCGTCGCAAAAGTGCGTGCGCGCCGGCGGCAAGCACAACGATCTGGAGAACGTCGGGGTGACCGCGCGCCACCACACCTTCTTCGAGATGCTCGGCAACTTTTCCTTCGGCGACTACTTCAAGCACGAGGCGATCGCCTACGCCTGGGAGCTCCTCACCGACCCAGCCCACGGCTTCGGCCTCGACCCGGCACGCCTCTGGGTGACGGTCTACGAGGAGGACGACGAGGCGGCACAGATCTGGCTCGATGAGGAGGGGGTGGACCCGGCGCGCTTCTCGCGCATCGGCGCCAAGGACAACTTCTGGTCGATGGGAGAGATCGGCCCGTGCGGCCCGTGCTCGGAGATCTTCTTCGACCACGGCCCGGAGGTGGCGGGCGGGCCGCCGGGGAGCCCGGAGGAGGACGGCGACCGGTACACGGAGATCTGGAACCTGGTCTTCATGCAGTACAACCGGGAGAAGGATGGCTCTCTCACCCCCCTGCCGCGGCCATCGGTGGACACGGGGATGGGGCTGGAGCGGATGGCGGCGGTCCTCCAGGGGGTCCACGACAACTACGACACCGACTGCTTCACCCCCCTGATCGAGGCAGTACGGGCGCTGGCCCCGACCCCCGACGCCGACGGCGCGCGGGTGAGCGAGCGGGTGGTGGCGGACCACCTGCGCTCGGTCGCCTTCCT
>CAZRGD010000289.1:0-3923 GCA_964599505.1 uncultured Nitrospirota bacterium
CGCGACAGTCAGCTCAAAAAATGTGGTAGGTGACGTTTTTCGCTGTAAGGTCAGATAGGTCTATGCGAGACAGGAGCGCTTAACCGGACACTAGTGTGTTGACTTGAAACTTCGTTCGTCGGTGACGAGCTCCCGAAGCTCGCCTGACGCGCATTCGTGTGAGGATTTCCGCTGTGTCGAATGGGGGGTTGTCACGCTGGGGATTGTGAGTGATAATCACTCTCAACCATGAAGACCACCCGTGACATCGAGACCCTCCTCCACGAGGCGGAGATCGCCCCGACCGCGCAGCGGCGGGTGATCGCCCAGGCGATCCGCGACAACACCGGCCACCCGGACGCGGAGACGATCTACCACCTCGCCCGCCAGATCGATCCGCACCTGGGGATCGCCACCGTCTACCGCACCCTGAAGCTGTTCGCGGAGAGGGGGCTGGTGGATCGCCACGACTTCGGCGACGGCCGGGCGCGTTACGAGGTGGCGCCGGAATCGCACCACGACCACCTGATCTGTGTGCGCTGCGGCGCGGTGGTGGAGTTCGCCCGGGATCGGATCGAGGAGCTGCAGGTGGAGGTGGCGCGGGAGGAGGGGTTCGAGCTTCTCGACCACCGGATGGAGCTCTACGGCCTGTGCGGCGAGTGTCGCGGGACCCGGCCGCGGATCCTCGAGGCGGCGGAGGCGGCGGCCGACTGCGAGGGGGTGGTGCGCAATCTCGCCCAGCTCGCTCCGGGGGAGTCGGGGCGGATCGTGCGCGTCGGGGCGGCGGACAAGCTGCGCCAGCGGCTGCAATCGATGGGGCTGGTGGTGGGGGAGATGATCGGCGTCGAGCGGGTTGCGCCCATGGGTGATCCGATCTCGATCCGGGTGAAGGGGACCTCCCTGGCCCTGCGCCACCAGGAGGCGGAGTCGATCGTCGTCGAGGTGGCCAGCGATGGCTTCAAAGGGGCGTGACCATGCGCATCGCCTTTGTCGGAAATCCGAACGTGGGCAAGTCCGCCCTGGTGAATGCGATCGCCGGGACGCGCCTGCACGTGGGCAACTGGCCCGGGGTGACGGTGGAGAAGAAGGAGGCGACCTTCACCTTTGAGGGCGAGGAGGTGCAGCTCGTTGACCTCCCCGGGATCTACTCCCTGTCGTCGTACTCGATCGAGGAGCGGGTGACCCGCGACTACCTCCTCAACGAGCGGCCCGATGTGGTGATCGACGTGGTCGACGCCACCCACCTGGAGCGCAACCTCTTCCTCACCTTGCAGCTCCTGGAGCTGGGGATCCCGGTGGTCCTGGCGCTGAACGTGTGGGACGAGGCGAAGGAGAAGGGGATCGAGATCGACGTGGCGGCGCTCGCCAAGCTTCTCGACGTGGCCGCGGTGCCGACGGTGGCGATCACCGGCGAGGGGGTTGGGGAGCTCCTGCCAACCGCGCGCCGGATGGCGGCGGAGCGGCCGGCAACCATCGCCGCCTACAATGCCGCCTGCCGCGACGCCGCGGCGGCGCGCCCGCACGTGGCCCGCTACGGCCCCCTGGTGGACCCGGAGGTCCGGTTGCTCGGCGAGGCGCTCCACCGTGACGTCGCCGAGGTGGTGGAGCGGGTGCCATGCCGCTGGCTGGCGGTGAAGCTCCTCGAAGGTGATGAGGGGGCGCAGGCGTTCCTCGATCGCGCCCCCACCGTGTTGGTGAAGCAGATCGCGGCGCAGCGCCATCGCATTTCGACCCTCGCCGGCGACGATCCGGCCACGGTGATCACCGACGGCCGCTACGGCTTTTCCAAGGGGGTGGTGGCGGAGGTGATCACCCAGCGCCCGATGGACCGGCGCGACCTCACCGAGCTCGTCGACCGGGTGGTCCTCCACCGCTGGCTCGGGATTCCCATCTTCTTCCTCTTTCTGTGGATCGTCTTTCACACCACCTTCGATGGTGCCCAGCCCTTCGTCGACTTCATCAACCAGGTGATGACCGGGCCGGTGCAGCGGTGGTCCCTCGCCGGCCTCACCGCCATCGGGGCGCCGGCGTGGGTCGCCACCCTGGTGAGCGAGGGGGTGATCGGTGGTGCCGGCTTCGTCCTCACCTTCGTGCCGATCCTCTTCTTCCTCTACCTCTTCATGGGGATCCTCGAGGGGAGCGGCTACATGGCGCGTGCCGCCTTCGTCATGGACCGCTTCTTCCACGCCATCGGTCTGCACGGCAAGTCGTTTATCCCGATGATCCTCGGCTTCGGGTGCAACGTGCCGGCGGTCTACGCCACCCGCGCCCTGGATTCGTACCGCGACCGCGTCCTCACCTCGCTGCTGATTCCCTTGATGAGCTGCTCGGCGCGGCTGCCGGTCTACGCCCTCTTCGTCGCCGCCTTCTTCACCCAGGCGCGCGGCACGGTAATTTTCTCCCTCTATCTCCTGGGGATCTGCCTCGCGGTGGTGATGGGGCTCCTCTTCAAGCACAGCCTCTTTCGCGGTGAGGCGCCGGTCTTCGTCATGGAGCTGCCGCCCTACCGTTTTCCCACCTTTCGCTCCCTCATGCTCTATGTGTGGGAGAAGGTCCGGCGCTTCGTGCGCAAGGCGGGGACCTACATCCTCGCCACCTCGGTGGTGATCTGGTTCCTCCTCAACATGCCGTGGGGCGTCTCGAACCCCGGCGACTCCTACTTCGGCAAGGTCGCCGGCACCATCGCCCCGATCTTCGAGCCCCTGGGCTTCGGCACCTGGCAGGCGGCCGGCGCCCTGATCACCGGGGTAATCGCCAAGGAGGTGGTGGTCGCCACCATGGGGGAGATCTATACCCCCGAGCCGGAGGAGAAGGTGGCGCCGCCCACGGTGGTCGAGGATCTGGCGGAGATCGGCCACGGCTTCGTGGTCGCCTGCGAGGGGTCCGTGGTCTCGATCCTGCGCGGCTTCCACATCCTGCCGGCGGCGCAGGAGGCATCGCCGCCGTCGGCCCTGGCGGCGCGGATGCGCACCGCCTTCACGCCCCTCACGGCGATGGCCTTCATGGTCTTCGTCCTCACCTATATCCCGTGCATGGTCACCATGGCGGCCCTGGGCCAGGAGCTCGGCTGGCGCTGGGCCGCCTTCGCCTCCGTCTACCTCCTCTCCCTGGGTTGGTGTCTCTCCTTCCTTACCTACCACGGCGGGCGGCTCCTCGGCTTTGTGTGACGCGGTAAAAAGACTTTGGAACCTACTGATATGAGTGGACTATCTCTTCGCGACTGGATCTGGATTTTCCTCCTCGGCGGCGGCTCGGCGTGGATCCTCGGCCGCTACCTCGTGCGCAGCCTGCGGAGCGGCCGCTGCTCCGGCTGTAGTGATTCGGAGTGTGCATCGCGCGACAAGGGGGCGGCTACGACGGCGTCGTGCCAGCCGCTCAATTTCACCCTCGGGGAGACGCGCAAGGGTCCGGACCGCAAGGCGTCTGGCGGACGTCTGCGATCGTCACGAGGGAATGCGGGCTCGAGTCCGACAGCCTCCAACGGCGAGCGACGCAAAGATGGGCGGCGTGGCCCCACCGCGCGCCAGTTTCACGGCCTGGTGGCGGCGGTCGCCTTTCCCTTTCTGCTGCTCCTGCTGGTGAGCGGGATCGGCCTCCTCTTCAATCAGGAGATGGGGCTCGACCGGCGGCCGCTCCCCGCCGCCCTCGCCCTGCCCCTCTACGGTGATGGAGCCGGCAGGGTGGTGGCCACGGCGCGGGATGACCGCGGCGCGGCGGTGGCAGCCGTGGACGGGGTGATCGCCCGCACCGGTGGTAACGCCTGGCACGGGGTCGCCGCCACCGGGCCCCTGGGCACGGTCCACGACGTGGCGTGGCTCGGCGACGGCCACCTCGCCGCGGCCACCGACCGTGGCCTGTGGATCTCGGCCGACGCGACCCAGTGGGACTACCTCGCCGATGGCGCCGCGGGGCTGCCGGCGCCCGCCACCCGCGTTGTCGTGGGG
>CAZRGD010000290.1:0-3922 GCA_964599505.1 uncultured Nitrospirota bacterium
GTCTCCATCACCGGGACCATCGCCTCGGTGGAGACGGCCGCCGTCTCGGCCAGCGCCACCCCCTCGCCGGTGGCCGTGGTCGCCGTGGACGAGACGGGGCAGGTCGTCGATACGGCGGTGACCCGCGGCGACTTCACCCTCGTCCTCCCGGTCGATCACGACTACTGCATCCTCTTCCGCCGGCGGCAGGTGGAGGGCGCCACCCTCGGCGTCCTCCTCGCCACGCCCGGTGGAGGTGCGGTCTTCCACCTGGCGCAGGGTATGGCTCCCATCGACCTCGGCAGCATCACCGTGCACACCGCGAGCGGCCGGGCCGAGAGCACGGCCGGTGTCCCCACCGACATCGTCTCGCCCGCCACCGCCTATCGGGACACCGACCACGACCTGATCCCCGACGCCATGGACCGTGACGACGACGGGGACGGCGTCATCGACACCCGTGACTGTGCGCCGCGGGACGCCCTCCGCCACCTCACGCTCACCACCGGAAGCTGCGTCGCCGACGACGAGGACGACGACAACGACGGCGTCGCCGACACCCTCGACGCCTTTCCCCTCGACCCCACCCGCCAGGTCGACAGCAGCTCCGATCCCGACGTGGCCAAGCTCCTCGATGGCCTCGGCCACTGGAGCCTCACCTACACAATCATCTCCACCTTCACCGACACCTTCGACTTCGACCAGATCGTCGACGGCGATGCCGGTCCCTTCGCCTCGGGGACGAACGAGTACGGGAATGTCGCGGTCCTCAACGTGGCGGAGAGCGCCGGTTACGACTATGCGATCTACACCGAGGGCAGCATCCTCGGAGAGGCCTACTTCGTGAACGTCGACGGCAACACGGTGACAGGGGATTACTGGCAGACCGATCCGGTCACCGGGGAGATCACCTCCTGGCGGCCGTACACCATCGTGGGGGTCCACACCCCGCAGGTCGTGGCGACGAGCGCGATCGGCCCCGAGGCCGACCCCCTCGCCGCCCAACTCCAGCGTGCTGCCGAGGCGGCCGCCGATCCGCGCTACCAGCCCCCCGCGCCGGAGATCCAGCACCTTCTGCGTCGCCAGGTCCGGGAGGAGGAGTAGAGGGCGAGCGCCTGCCCCCCTCCGCCTCACCCCGGCCCCTGGGAAGAGGGGCCAGCCCACGGGGCCACGCAGTGGGCGTCGCTTCCGACCATGGGGCCGGGGCATGGGCGCCGGAGCACCGGGGACGAGGTAGGAGCGGGCCATGCCCGCGATCCGGGGCCAAAGGCCCCGGCCGGCCCCGCTGGGGCCGGGATCTCCGCTCGATCCCCCCTCACTCCTGGATCGCGTCGCGAAACATGGCCAGGTCCGCCGCCTTGGCCAGACGCTCCCGTTCTTCCGCCGGCAGGAATGCGTGGGTGAAGGCGTGCTTCATCAGGGTGAGCGCCTCCCAGCGGGTGAGCCCGCCGTCCATGCGCGCCGCCGCGAGGTACTCGTCCGCGAGGGTGGTGTGCGAGATCCCCGGGTTGTCGGTGCACAGGGTGAGGTGGAGCCCGAGGTCCCACAGGCGCCGGAAGGGGTAAAGGGGAAACGCCTCGCTTCCCGGTACCGCCGGGTCACGGAACCCCACCACCTCGCGGTTCGAGGTGGGGCAGAGCTCCAGGCAGATGCGCCGGTCGCGGAAGCGGCGCGCCAGCTCCGGGGCCTCGGCGAGGGTGAGGCCGTGGCCGATGCGGTCCGCGTGCAGGCGGTAGGCGGCCTCCCAGATGGACTCGGCCGCCTCTCCCTCCCCCGCGTGGATCGTCACCGGCAGGCAGGCGCGGAAGGCGGGCTCGAAGGGGGTGGCGAGGTCCGCCGCCGGCGTGGCGGACTCGTCTCCCGCGAGGTCGATGCCGACCACGAAGCCCTCCAGCTCCTTCTGACCGCGCACCGCGAGATCCACCACCGCCTGCACCTGGCGTTCCGATTCGGCGCGCCGGTCGGCGATGACCACGAAGCGGAACCACGGGCTACGGGTCACCTCGCCATCCCCCACTGCCGTCCGGGCCGCCTCGTCACTGCCGCCGGTCACCGCGCCACCGGCGACCCGCAGGGCGTCCCGCAGGAGGCGGAGGAAGCGCAGGCCGTCGCTGCCCAGGTACTTCTGCGGCGAGCCACGCAGCTCCACGTAGGCGAGCCCCTCGGCGCGGGCCTGGGCCACGAGCGCCTCGGCGTACGGCGCCACCGCCGCCTCGTGCTGGAGGATCGCCGAGCCGGTGAGCTCGCCCGGCCGCTCGTACGCCTTGAACTCGTGCTCCGAGGTGGTCTTCAGCGCCAGGCGCGGCTCGGTGGCGTCGACCAGGGCCTCGTCCAACCCATCTCCCACCTCCACCAAGAGGCAGGCGGCGCGGTGGCTGCGCAGGGCCGGAGGCTCCGCCTCGCCGGGCTTCAACCGCTCGGGCCATGCCCATGGCCACGCCCCGGGCGGTGTGTCCAGGAGCTCGCGCATGGCCGCCTGTGCCGCCTGCCGCTCGCCGCGGCTCATCGCCTCCCACACCGCACCGCCCACGCGCCGCTGCTGCGCCAGGTCGAGGCAGCCGCCGAGGTGGCGGTGGAGGTCGGCCTTGGGGAGTCGGAGGAGCCACGGGCGGTCCCCCTCACCCAGGCGGGTGGAGCGCAGCGCCTCCACCTCGCGGGGTGGCAGGCGGTAGAGGGAGCGCCAGCTCTCGTGGGGCTCCTCCTGCGCCACTCGGCCCAGGTAGTTGCCGAGGAGCTGACTCCCCTCCGCATCGCGTCGCTCGACCTCCCTGACGAGGGGGGTACCGCCGTCGGGAGGAGTCCACTCGCACGGCTTGCCGTCGGCCGCCGGCTCGGGCAGGGGATAGCGCCCCGCGTCGATTACCGGCGCGATGTCGAGGAGCTCCAGCCGCGGGTGGCTGCCGAGGAAGGCGGGGGCGAGGCCCTCCACGAGGTCGGCAGGCAGGGGCCGGGTCCACCGGGCGGGGTCGCGGCTCCACTCCCGCAGCGTCTTGGGTAGCGGCTCGGGCGCCACCACATGCAGCAGGGCGGCGCAGCCGAAGAGCGAGCCGGCGCGTTGCAGATCGGCGCTCATGGTCTTGCGCCCCCCGGCGAGCGACAGGAGCGCCCCCGTGCCCGCGTCTCCCGCAGCGCGCAGGGCGACCCGGAAGGTGAGCTCACGCAGCCGCTCCAGCTCACCGGTGGTGGCCACCTCGCCGGTGTCGGCGGCGCACCACACGCGCAGGGGGAGGGGATGGTCGAGGAGGGCCCACCACTCGCGCAGACAGGTCAGGGCCCCACGGGGCTTGTTGCCACCGGTGGTGACCACCCAGAGCTCGTCGACCCTCGGGTCGCCACACCGCCGGCGCACCTCGGCGAGGCGCTCGGGGTCGGGGTGATCGCGGAAGAGGGGGCAGAGATCGGGCGCGAGGGCCGCGAGGATCTCCGCCACCACCGGCCAGGAGGCGCCGAGGGTACACACGAGGATGCGGCTGGCGGATGCGCTCATGACCTCCCTCCACGGCTCCGGGACCATGGCCCCGGAGGAGTCGCCATTGTCACCGTGTACGGCGCCGAGACAAGGACCCCGGGCGCCCCGGGGCCTCCCGGTGTGGAGGCGATGGCGAGGCCACCCGCGGGCCGCACCACAGCCCCCGCCATCTCGCCCCCACACCTTGCTCCACGACCGCGGCGGGCCTCCTCGCCCCCCTCCGAGACCCTGGACGCCGTATGGGGAGGGTCGGTCCGGCAGGATAGCGGTCGATCCACCCGGGAGGTCTCCCGGCCGGCGGACGGACGAGGTCGTAATCATGGAAGTGCTTGAAACAAAACGTACCGTGGCTTGCGTCCATGCCGTGTTGTGGGTTACCTAGAGCGTGCCGCTCGGGTTTGCCTGCCCGGCGACAAGCTTGCGGCGGCGGACGGGGCCAGCGCGCACGTGGGAGGGTGGGGGATGGAGGTGATG
>CAZRGD010000291.1:0-3915 GCA_964599505.1 uncultured Nitrospirota bacterium
CCCTACTTCCGCCGCGCCTCGCGTCGTGCCAGGGCCTCGTCGTGGCGGCGCCGATCCTCCGCGTCGGCGGGGGCCACCGGCGCCACCCGGGTGGGGTGGCCCGCCTCGTCGAGGGCGACGAAGGTGAGGTAGGCGGAGGCGGTGTGGGCGCGCTCGCCGGTGATCGGGTCCTCCCGTTCCACCTTAACTCCTACCTCCATGGAGGAGCCGAAGGCGCGATTCACCGAGGCGTTGAGGATGACGATCTGGCCGGCAGCGATGGGGACATGGAAGTCGAGGCGGTCGAGCGACGCGGTGACACAGACCCGCCGGGCGTGGCGCATGGCGGCGATCGCACCGGTGGTGTCGATGTACTGCATCACCTTGCCGCCGAAGATCGAGCCGAGGTAGTTGGTGTCGCCGGGCATCACCAGGTAGGTGGCGGTCACCCGTGAGCCATCGACCGGCTTTTCCTCCAACTCGCTCTCCCCCACCTCACACCTCGTCGCCGGTCCAGTCGGAGGTGAGGTCGAGGACCATCACCAGGGCGTGGCGACCGTGGCCGTAGTAGTCGGGGCGCACCGCCTCGATGGTGAAGCCCATCCCCTGGTAGAGGGACTCGGCGGGGTGGTTGCCCTCCTCCACCTCCAGGTAGAGCCAGTGGGCGCCGAGGTCGAACGCCTGATCGAGCACCGTCCTCAGGAGGGCGGCGGCGGCGCCGCGCCGGCGTTGCGGCGGGGCGACCGCGAGGCGCAAGACCTGCACCTCGTCGGAGATGAGCCACGGGCAGATGTACCCCACCACCTGGCGGTGGGCGAGGCAGACCAGGGGGTGGGCGTGGCCGAGGGTGAGCTCGCGCTCGAAGGAGGCGCGCGGCCACGGCGCCTCGAAGGAGAGGGCCTCGATCGCCACCACCTCGTCGAGGTGGGCGGGCTTCATCCCCTCGATGGTGAACTGCTGGAGGGTCGGGTGGGAGGCGAGGCGGGCGTTAGCGTGGGGGTCGAACGACATGGGCACCATCGTACCCGATGCGGGCCTGTCCGGGAAAAGGCCATCGGTATCGGTATCGGGATCGGTATCGACGAGTCATGGCGCTGCTCAGCCGTGTCGGTGGCAGATGTCACCGGGTTTGCGAGGAGCGTGGGGTCGATGGCGGCGGCACAGAGGATCCCGATCCCGATCCCGATTTCGAGCCGACGATCGGGGGCCACCGTGGCCCCTTTGCCTGAGCACGGCGCAGGGTTATCGTCCCGCTCAGGAGGGTCACACTCCTCTCCGAGTCCCCGGTGGGCGGGGGCGGCGAACCGGGCCGGATCGGCGCAGGGCCCGGGGGCGTGCCGGCGGCTGGTCGCCGGTGCAGGTGTCGCCGAGAAAGGAGGTGGTCCAGTGGACAGTCCCAACACTACGGCACAGTTGAGTGAGGTGGCGGCACCCTAGGTGCGCCGTTTCGCTGCCTCCGTCCGATGGACGGAGGACACGGCAGCCTGGGGTCGCAACCCAGCGCCACCATCCCCCCGGGAGCGCGGACGCCGTGGCCGCGGTGGGGCAATCGCCCTACTCTCGGGGGGACCTTTTTTCGGGGATGGGTGTCATCGTCGAGGGCGAGGGACACCGGCGGGGCTTGGAAGGCGGGCCTCGCGCAGAGACGCGGAGGCGCAGAGAGGGAGGGCCGGGGGATGCGGGGTCGCGGGTAGAGACCAGGGAACCGCCATGGCCTTGGAGGCGGTTCACCGCAAAGCACACAAATGCTCACCACGGGGAGCCGAGTCGCAAACACATTTGTCCGACCACCGCGGGGCCGGAAAGGCCGGGGGGCAAATCACGAAGGACACGAAGGAGAGAGACAATTCATGGACTTCGTGGAGCTTCGTGGACAATCCTCCTGCCAGGTAGCAAGGGGGTGTAGAGAGCCCCATCGCCACCACACTCACGTTACCGGGCTCTGCGCTCTCTGCGCCTCTGCGCGAGGTCCTGCCTTCCAGGCCATCAGCAGATCCTCCCCGTGACCCATACGACGCCCTCCTACGGCGACCCTCTCCCCTCGCCCTGTTTATGACTGCCGCGCCGCCGGGTCTCAGCCACGCGACCGAGCGTCAGGTCCGTCTCGCCTGGTTCGCCGCCCTGGCGATCGCCGTCCACGCGGTCGAGGCGCTCATCCCATCGCCCCTGCCGGGGGTGAAGCTGGGGCTGGCGAACGCGGTCACCCTGGTGGTTCTGCTCCTGCACGGACCACGGGACGCCCTGGTGGTGACGGTGGTGCGCATCCTCGTCGGGGCGCTCCTCATCGGCACCTTCCTCGGCCCCGGCTTCTTCCTGTCGCTCTCGGGGGGGCTGGCCGCGTGGGCGGTGATGGCCGCGGCCCGCCCCCTCTGGCCCGGGCTCCTGAGCCCCCTCGGCCTCTCGGTCCTCGGCGCCGCCGCGCACATCTGCGCCCAGGTGGCCCTGGTCTACGCTGTGCTCCTCCCCAACCCGGGGCTCCTCCACCTTGCGCCCGTGCTCGTCGCCTCGGCGGTGGCCACCGGCGTCGCCACCGGGCTGGTGGCGACGCGGCTGGTGTCGATCTTCCAGCAGGTGGTAGCCCCTCCTGTCCCCACCCCGTAGGGCGAGGGAAACGGAAACACGAGTTTCCCTTTTACCCCGAAAAAACGGAAACACGAGTTTCCGTTTTAGCTCCTTCGATGCATGCGTAAATGCGGGTAATGCGTTGTGGATAAAGGTGCTTGTCTTTTTTAGAGTATCTTTTCCTAACCTGGCACGTCGGTTGCAGCAGAGAGTCTAAGCGGGCCGCGACACCGGGCTCGTGGTAGGGCCGAGCGGATGGTCGACCCTGGGCGGCTTCTCTTTTGTTCACACCGTGCCGATAGAGCCGGCGGTAGGCCGGTCAGTTTTTTCGCGACGCTGCGATTCGCCCGGCGCCGCCCTTTAGTTGAAGGAGGAAAAGATGCGTATTTCCCCGATGACCCTGGTCGCCCTGGTCGCTGTTGCCCTCTTCGCCGCCCCGGTGGTGGCGGCTCCGGTCCCATGGGTCGGCTCTGCGGACTACAGCGCGGGGGCGAACGGCGATGCCGCTGACGGTGAGGCTGTCGGTCTCTTCGACGCCTACGACGCCGGACCCGGTGTTGCCCTCACCGTTGGCGCCGGATCCGCGGGGGTAGGTGCCATCCTCGACGGCTACTTCCAGAGCTACGTCACCGCCCACACCCGCAACTCGACGACGGTGACCGCCGCCAATCTCAATACTCAGGGTGCGGCCGGCGACGGCAGTGGTTACGAGCTCACCGTGGCCGCGAACTTCAAGGAAAAGGTAACTGCGGTCAACGGTGGTCAGACCGACTTCGCCATCATCGGCGGGCACGTCGATCTCTACCTCGACGACACCCCGGACTACAGCTTTACCGGGGACAGCGGCTTTACCGACACCGGGTCGATCCTCAGCGGCACGATCGTGGGTGGCGGTGGGAACTTCACCACCAGCCCATTCTTCGCCTTCGGCGGTGCCCTGATCAACATCCAGGTCGACGGCTATGACACGGACGTCTTTAGTCCCGACACCATCGCCTCCGGTGCCTCGGTCTTTACCCTCCAGATCACCCCGAACAACGCCCAGTTTCTCTCCACCATCTCCAGTGTCCAGGGCCATGCCTACGACAGTGGCTCGGACCTCTTGGTGGTCGCCGACGGCAACCTCGACCTCTATGCCGTCCCCGAGCCCCTTTCCCTCCTCCTCGTGGGGAGCGCGTTCGTCGGCTTGGTGGTCTTGCGCAAACGCGTCTAGCGAACATCGCGGTCGGAAGTGAGAAAACGCCCCGCCGCCCCTCTGGGCGGCGGGGCGTTTCTTTTCATCGGCCCCGTCCTATCCTGCGGTGATGGTCGATGAGATTCGTGCCACCCTCGCCGCCACGCCGCCGCGCACGGTCGCCGCGGCCGGTCGGCCGC
>CAZRGD010000292.1:0-3895 GCA_964599505.1 uncultured Nitrospirota bacterium
GTCCAGGGCGAGGCCTGGAACAGGGCGCCCTTGTAGTTGCCGGCCCAGGTGTAGACCCCGGAGCCGTGCCGTCCGATGTTGCCGGTGAGCATCATCGGCAGCCAGCAGGCGCGGTTGTGCAGCGTTCCGTGGAAGTAGTGGTTGGTCCCCTCGCCGTGGTGGATCGAGACAGGCCCGCCCTTGCGGGTGGTTTCCCAGATGTCGCGTGCCAGGCGTTCGATCAGCGCGGTATCGGCCCCGGAGATTTCGTGGACGGTCTGCACGTCGTAGTCGGCGAGATGCCGGCGGTACATCTCGTAGACCGGCATGACCTCGATCTCCTCGCCGTCCACGGTCTTGACCCGGAACACGCCGTTCAGCGCGGCGTTGGGGTTGGCGTGTTTCCCGACATCGTCGCGGGAAACCCCCACGACCCGCTCCTCCTTCTCGTCCCAGACGGTGAAATCGCCGATCTTTTCACGCTGTTCGGCGGTCATCGCCTGGATGCGGAAGGAGGGGCCTCCGGAGATTTCCTTGTTGCGGTAGCCCGGGATCACCTCCTGGGGCCGCAGCCGCCGCAGCGTGTCGGTGCGCACGAGAAGCGGGAAATCGGTGAAGGCCTTGACGAACTTCTCGTCGATCCAGTTGCGGTCGATCAGGATCTTGGTGATCCCCAGGAGCACGGCCAGATCGGAAAGCCCGGGGCGCACCCCGATCCAGTAGTCCGCCTTGGCCGAGGGAGCGCTGTAGTCCGGCGTGATGACGACGATCTTCCCCCCGCGCTCGATCAGCTCGTTGAGCCAGTGGGAATCGGCCATCTTGTTCTCGATCAGGTTCTTGCCGATGTGGATCGTCAGCTTCGAGAAGCGCATGTCGCTCAAGTCGCCGTCGCTGGTCTGGAGGCCGTGCACGAAAGGGTGGCCCGGCGCCTGGTCGCCTCGCCAGGTGTACTCCGTCCAGTCGCGGGCGCCGCGGGCTTGTTCGGGGGGAACTCCGCGAACGTGGTGGTCGATCAGCCCGGTCATGTTGCCGAAGCGGAACAGCCCGAACTTCCCGACCAGGCCGTGGATCGGAAGATTCGATCCGATCTTCATCGTGCGGGTTCCGGCACTCTCCCAGTGGGTCAGCATCTCGGGCTCGTATCCGTCGCCCATCAGCCGGCGCTTGCCCTCCTCGCCGCTGTAGGTGCGGGCCACCGCCCGCATGCCGCGGCCGGCATACTCCCAGGCTTCCTCCCAGGCGACGCGCCCGAACCCGTCGGCGCCGCGGCGGGCCAGCCCCCCCGGGGGTGGCGTCACCCGGGGGGGGGCGGCGGCGATGGCCGGCGCCAGGGAGTCGCGCTCCAGGGGGATGCAGTGGACGCGGCACGAGGCGAAGTGGGCGGCGAGGTCGCCCGCCAGGGCCGCCCCACGCTCGCCCTCCTGATCACACAGGGTGATCTCCTCGGCGCCATCGATGGCCGCCTGGAAGGCGACCGCCCGCGCCGCGCCGCCGGCGCCAAGGAGCAGCAGCCGCTGGCCCGTGAGGCTCACCCCCTTGCGGGTGAGCGCGGCGGCGAAGCCGGGGGCGTCGGTGTTGTGGCCGGTGAGGCGGCCGTCCGCCTCCACCCGGATGGTGTTGACCGCCCCCATCATGGCGGCGGTGCGGGAGAGCTCGTCGAGGTGGGGGATCACCTGCTCCTTGTGGGGGATGGTGACGTTCACCCCGGCGAGGCCGAGGGCGGGCAGGGCGCGGACCGCATCGGCGAGCTGCTCCGGGAGGACGTGGAAGGCGACGTAGATCCAGTCGAGCCCCCGCTCGGCGAAGGCCTGGTTGTGCATCACCGGCGAGAGAGAGTGGCCGACGGGGTCGCCGAAGAGGCCGACGATACGGGTGGA
Source organism: uncultured Nitrospirota bacterium (assembly GCA_964599505.1). Classification (GTDB taxonomy): domain Bacteria; phylum CG2-30-53-67; class CG2-30-53-67; order CG2-30-70-394; family CG2-30-70-394; genus CG2-30-70-394. The sequence goes on from CAZRGD010000292.1 coordinate 1,857, forward strand.
GGCGGTAATGGGCATGGTGAAGGGGGGCTGGCAGAAGGTGGACGAAGGTGGAGAATACCCCGCGTTTCCGCCGTAGATCGTGCCGAGCTCCGACAGGCTCCAGGGTGTGGGTGGTGGAAATTGGACGCTGAATAGGGTACTACCAGGGGCCGCGCTGCGATGCCAGCGCAACGACATCCACCGCAGCCTTTCGAGAGACCATGGCCAAGACAAAGACCAAGAAGCCCACCGCCAAGACTGTCACCAAGAAGGCGGCGGTGAAGAAGACCGTCAAGAAGGCGGCTGCCAAGAAGCCGGCGACGAAGAAGCCCGCCGCGAAGAAGGCGGCGGTGAAGAAGACCGTCAAGAAGGCGGCTGCCAAGAAGCCGGCGACGAAGAAGCCCGCCGCGAAGAAGGCGGCTGTGAAGAAGGTCGCGAAGAAGACGGTGAAGAAGAGCGCGTCCACCAAGCGGACGAAGGCGTCCAAGGTGGACGACCGCTGGGCCGAGATTCGCGACCAGCTCGAGGATCGTCGCGCCGAGCTCGCGGGCGAGGCGCGCCGGACCATCGACGACAGCCTGTCGCAAGAGAAGGAGCAGATGGCGGAGATCGGCGACCGGGCGACCGAGGAGATCGACGACACCTTCCAGGCGCGCCTCAAGGGGCGCGAGGCGAAGCTGATCGCCAAGATCGACGAGACCCTCGGCCGGATCGCCCGTGGCGAGTACGGCCTGTGCGAGTCGTGCGGCGAAGAGATCGCCTACAAGCGGCTCCTGGCCCGTCCGGTCGCGACCCTGTGCATCGACTGCAAGACGGCCCAGGAGCGGCAGGAAAAGAACTTCCGCCGGTAGGAGGGGCGTGGTCTCCGGTCCGCGGCCGCCGGCCGCGGCAGGCCCTTTGGGCCTGAATCGCCGGCAGGAGCCGGCTCCTACCCGATGGACGAGGGTTCGGGGGGGGAGACCGGTTTGGTCCGCCGGCCGCCGTTGTGGAGTTGGAAACCGGCGCTCGCCTCCCAGGTGATGTAGCTGCGGTGGGCGAGCCAGTCGCCGCTGTTCAGGTAACGGCCGCGACGGCCTGCTGTCTCCACCACCTCGTCGCCGGGTACGTGGGCGTGGGCGAGGATGACCACGTCGTAACCGGCGGCGATGCGCCGTGCCGCATAGTCGCGGAAGCACGGGTGGGCGGTGTCGCGCGTCGTGTAGTGGGCCGCGGTAGTGGCGCGATCGAGCCAGCGGCCGAACCGCTGTAATCGTGCCGGGCCGACCCCCTCGGCGAGCAGCCGGGCGGCGCGGGTGTGAAAGAGCCAGCGAAAGAGGTGCTCCAGGTGCTCTTCGGGGTTGGTGCGGTCGCCGTGCTCCACCCAGACGCGCTGGTCTCCGAGGGTGAGGGTGGTGCCCTCGGGGTGGATTTGGGCGCCGTAGCGGGCGGCGAAGCGCGGCCCGAGGCAGAAGTCGTGGTTGCCCTCCACATAGTCGAGGACGACGCCACGGTCGGTGAGCTCACGCAGGGCGGTGAGGATGGTGTCGAAGCCGGCCATCTCCCGGTTCCGGAAGCCGTACCAGAAGTCGAAGAGGTCGCCGTTGATGCACAGGTGGGTGAGGCCGGGAAAGTCGAGGAGGAAGCGGGCGAGCTCCCTTTGGCGCGCCTCATCACCCGGGGCGAGGTGGGCGTCGGAGATGAAGAGCCAGCGATGGTCGACCATGATTGGGGCTCGTTCGGAAGTGATTTCTGTGCGAGCCCTCGGAGTCTACGGGCGGGGTCGGATGTGGTCGATGGCGGGGTCGGGTTCGCGGGTTCTGGCCATCTCGGACGGTTGCGCCGATCCTGCGGGCGATGGTTACCTCTTCTACACCCTCACCCGGCCGTGATCCGTGGCTGTGGCTCGCGGTGGGGTTTGGTAGCGGCCTGGTGCCGTTCGCGCCGGGTACCGCCGGGTCCATCGTCGCCGCCGCCGCCTACTTTGCCCTCGGTCACCTCGCCTGGCCCCTCCAGGTCGCGGCGATCGTCGCGGTGACCCTCCTCGGTACGGTGGCGGCGGGGCGGGCGGAGCGGGTGTGGGG
>CAZRGD010000293.1:0-3811 GCA_964599505.1 uncultured Nitrospirota bacterium
CGACAGGGATGGGGGGTGAGGGGTGAGGGGTGGTCAGCCCTTCGGGCTGGAGAGTATGTCGTTGGGTCTACCGCACGAAACCGATCGCTGGCCGCGCCGGCGGCCATCGTCCCCTCATCCCCCAACCCTCACCCCTCACCCCCCTCTGTTTTCCCGTTGAATCGGTTCATCGCCGTCTCCACCCCGTCGGTGAGGATCGCCTCCACCGCGTCGGCGGCGCGGGCGACCGCCTCACCGAGGAGCTCGCCCTCCTCCTTGGAGATCCGGCCGAGGACGTGGGCGGTGGTATCCCGCCCCCCCTGCGGGCGGCCGATCCCCACCTTCACCCGCAGGTAGTCGCTGCCGCCTACCATCTGGTGGATCGAGCGCAGGCCGTTGTGGCCGCCGTGGCCACCACCCCGCTTCACCCGGACCCGGCCGAGGGGGAGGTCCATGTCGTCGTGGATGATGATCAGCCGCTCGACCGCACACCGGTAGTAGTGGATCAGCGACTGGACCGGGCCGCCGCTGAGGTTCATGTACGACTGCGGTTCGGCGAGAACCACCGCACAGCCGGCGAGGCGGCCGACTGCCGAGCAGGCGCCGTGGCGGTCCTTGGCGAGGCGGATCGCGGCCCGGTCGGCGAGCTCATCCACCACCCAGAAACCGGCGTTGTGACGGCTCGCCGCGTATTGCGGCCCCGGGTTGCCGAGGCCGACGACCACCCACTCCACCGTGATGTGCTCCTGGAGTCGAGGGAAAAAGGGGCGCGAGGGAGGTGCGACCGCGGACGATCGCTACTCCCCAGCCGCCTCCTCACCCTCACCCTCGCCCTCTTCGCCTTCGCCCTCTTCACCCTCGGCCACGACGGCCGTCTCGATGCGCGGTGCCACGATCTTGAAGAGGACCGTGTCCGGTGGGGCCAGGATCGACACGCTGGTGTTCAGCTCGGCGACCGTGAGGATCTGCTCGGAGTCGAGCTCGGTGAGGTCGACGTCAATCTGCTCGGGAAGGTCGCCGGGGAGGCAGCGGACCCGCACCCGGTCGCGCACCACCTGGAGGATCCCGCCGTGGCGTACGCCGGCGGGATCCTGGCCGGTGACCACGAGGGGAACCTCGAGGGTGATCGGCCGGTCGGCGACGATCTCCAGAAAGTCGAGGTGGAGCATCCGGCGGCTCACCGGGTGGATTTTGAGCTCCTTGATTATCGCTTTGCGCGTCGCGCCGTCCACCTCCAGCGCCGCGACGGTGTTGCGCGGGTGGCGGCGGAGGAAGTTGATAAGATCGCGGGTTCCCACCGACAGGGGGGTGGCGCCTTGATTCCCACCGTAGAGGATGACGGGGATCTGCCCCTCCTTGCGGAGGCGGCGGGCGGCGGACTTGCCGGTGGCGGTACGGGACTCACAGGTCAGGGTGACGGTGGCGGACATGGCGATTCTGGGGATCGGGGTGCAGGGGCCCTGGGTTACGAAAAGAGTGCGGAGACCGAGGTCTCCTCGTGGATGTTGCGTACCGCCGTGCCGAGGTAAGGACCGACGGAGAGGACGGTGATCTTCTTCTTATCCACCCCGTCAGGCAGCGGGATGGTATTCGCCACCACGACCTCTTCCAGGGCGGAAGCGGCAATGCGCTCGTAGGCGGGGCCGGAGAGGACTGGGTGGCTACAGGCGGCGACCACCCGCCGCGCCCCCTGGGAGATCAGGGCAGCCGCGGCTTCGGTGAGGGTGCCGGCGGTATCGATCATGTCGTCGACGATCAGGCAGTCGCGCCCTGCTACATCGCCGATGATGTGCATCACCTTGGCGACGTTGGGGCCGTCGCGACGCTTGTCGATGATCGCCAGGGCGGCGTCATCCATCCGCTTGGCCACCGCCCGCGCCCGCTCCACGCCGCCGGCGTCGGGGGAGACCACCACCAGATCTTTGAAGGTGTGGTCCTTCAGGTAGTCGATGACGATCGGCGCGGCGTAGACGTTGTCCACCGGCACGTCGAAGAAGCCCTGAATCTGTCCGGTGTGCAGGTCCATGGTGAGCAGCCGGTCGATGCCGGCGACGCTCAGCAGGTCGGCCACCAGGCGGGCGGTGATCGGCACCCGCGGCATCACCTTGCGGTCCTGACGTGCGTAACCGTAGTACGGCACCACCGCGGTGATTCGTTGCGCCGACGCCCGCTTCAGGGCGTCGACCATCACCAGTAGCTCCATCAGGTTGTCGTTGCACGGGTGACAGGTGGACTGGACCACGAAGCAGTCGTAGCCGCGCACGTTCTCACCCAGGGCGACCTGGATCTCGCCGTCGGAGAAGCGGTTCACCGTCGCGCTCGAGAGGGCGATGCCCACCTCCTCGCACACCTCCAAGGCGAGAGGGAGGTTGGAGGATCCCGAGAAGATCTTCAGCTTGTTGCTCATGGGGCGCTGGTTGGGGCGGTAGGATTCGAACCTACGATTGCAGGGATCAAAACCCTGTGACTTACCACTTGTCTACGCCCCAAGAGCGGGTCGCGGATCGAAAGGCGGGAGACACTCCCCTCGAGAAAAGGGCCGGAGAGGCTAGCGCCCGACCCGCAGGAAGGTCAAGCAAGAACCTTGGCGCCGGTGTTGCCGCCGAGCCGATTTAGCTCCCTCCCCCCCCTTCGGGGGAGGCGCACCTCGATTCTCCGCGTAGCGGAGTCGAATCGGCTCCCTCCCCCTTCGGGGGAGGGTTGGGGTGGGGGTGGTTGGAACCTGCACTCTTCTCCGCATTGCACCCGCCACCCAGCCTCTTCCCACAGCCCTCCCCCCAACCCCCTCCCGGAGGGAGGGGGAGGAGGGGTTCCCTGACCCTCGCGATGATCGCCGAAGCCCAAAAGGCTCCTAAGCGGTCTCGCCCACCGCCGCCTCCACCGCCTCGGGGAGCTTGGGGATCGCCTCGGTAAGGACGTCGCAGCCGGTTTCGGTGACCAGACAGTCGTCCTCGATGCGGATGCCGATCCCGGCAAGCGCCGGCGGTACGCCGTCGCCGGGGGCGATGTAGATGCCCGGCTCGACGGTAAGGAGCATCCCCGGGCGGAGCCTGCGCCAGCCGTCGTCGTCGCGGTAGTCGCCGACGTCGTGGACGTCCATCCCCAGCCAATGGCCAGTGCGGTGCATGTAGAACCGTTTGTACGCCTCCGCTTCGATCAGCTCCGCGACGGAGCCGGTGAGCAGCCCGAGGTCGACCATCCCCTGGGTGAGGACCTCCACCGCCGCGCTGTGCGGGGCGTCCCAGCGGTTGCCGGGGCGCACCCGTCCGATCGCCTCCGCCTGGGCGGCGAGGACCACCTCGTAGCAGTCGCGTTGCGCCGGGGTGAAGCGGCCGGTGACCGGGTAGGTGCGGGTGACGTCGCCGGCAAAGAGGTCGTACTCCGCCCCCGCGTCCACCAGCAGGAGGTCGCCGGCCGCCATCCGCCGCCGGTTGTCCACATAGTGGAGGGTGCAGGCGTTGGCGCCGGAGGCGACGATGGAGGGGTAAGACCAGGTAGTCCCATGGCGGAGAAAGGCGGTCTCGATCGCCGCTTGCACCTCGTACTCGAAGCGGCCCGGCGCCGCCGTTGCCATCCCCGCCCGGTGGCCCTCTGCGGTGATCTCGCAGGCGCGCCGCGCCGCCGCTACCTCCGCCTCGCCCTTGATCAGACGCATCTCGTGGAGGATCGCCTCCACGTCGACCACCACCCGCGGCGCCCGCACCCCCGAGCGCGCCTTGGCCCGCACCCGGTTGAGCCAGGCGGCGACCCGCCGGTCGAGCTCCGGCTGGCGGCCGAAGGGGTAGTAGAGGTGGGTCTGGTCCTCCAGGTAGGGGGGCAGGAGGTCGTCGAT
>CAZRGD010000294.1:0-3805 GCA_964599505.1 uncultured Nitrospirota bacterium
GCGTATGTGGCCGGGCTCCTCCACGACCTCGGCCGTCGGGTCCTCTACGCCGCCCTCCCCGACCCCCTCACCGAGGCCCACGCGGCCGGCGGCGTGCGCGGCGCCCGCCCCCGTGAAGAGGCGGCGTGCGGCGTCGACCACACAATGGCCGGGGCGCAGGCGCTGACCACCTGGGGGTTGCCGCAGGTGGTGGCCGGTGCAGCCCGCTTCCACCACACCGGCCCCCCCGCCGACCACCCTCACGCCACGGTGATCTCCGCGGTGACGGTGGCCAACCGCCTCGCCGCCCTCTTCTACGATGACGAGGCAGGGAAGCACACCAATCTTTACGCCATCGAGCGCCTCGGCCGGGATCTCCTCGGCGTCTCTCCCCAGGTCCTGGAAGAGGTGGTGGCGGGGATGGCCTCGGCAGTCCAGGAGGCGGCGGTCGACCTCGATCTGGAGAGCGACCTGCCCCCCGACCACAGCCGCCGCCTGGTCGAGAACAACCTGATGGTGAGCCGCATCCACCTGAGCCTGGAGCGCTCCCGCCGGACCCTGGAGGAACGGCTGGAGCAGGTGCGGCTGCTCGCCGAGGTGAGCGAGCGGATCCAGCGTGAAGAGGACCCGGAGATCCTCTGCCGCTCCCTGGTCGAGCCGATCGCCCGCCTGATGCGGGTGGAGCGGGTGTCGCTGTTTTTGCGCGACGACCACCTGGAGGGGGAGATGGCCCTGGTGGCCGGGCGCGGCCTGCCCGAGGCGGCGTACGCCAGCGGCCCGGTCCTGGAGGGCCACGGCATCTCCGGCTACGTAGCCGAGTCGGGGGAGCGACTGGTGGTACGCGACCTGGCCACGGACGAGCGGTTTCCCCTCTCCGACCATGCCGCCGACTACCAGAGCGCCAGCTTCGTCTCGGTACCGATCAACGTGCGCGAGAGCACCGTGGGAATCATCCACGTCTCCAGCCGCCGCGGCGCGCCGGAGTTCGCCGATACCGATGTCGAGCTCCTCACCACCATCGCCCACCAGCTCTCCATCGCCCTGGAGACGCGCTGCCTGGTGCAGCGGCTAGCAGAGCGCAACCACCGCCTGGAGGAGGCGAACCGGGAGATCCAGGCGGTCACCCGGGCGGTGGACGAGGGACGCAACAAGCTCACCTTCATCCTCCGCTCCATGGGTGAGGGGGTGGTGGTGAGCCGGCCGAAGGGTGAAATTTCCCTGGTGAATGGGGCTGCCGAGGCGATCCTTGGCCAGGAGGCGCCGGACCTCGTTGGCTGCGACCTGGGCACCTGCGGCAACCCGATCCTGGAGGCGGCGGCGGAGCTGCTGCCGAGCCTGCGCAACCAGCGCGGCGCCACCCTGGAGGAGACGATCACCGTCGGCAGCCGCACCTTCCGCGTCAACCTGGCGCGGGTGTACGACCCCCAGGGAGGCGGCTACCGCGGCACCGTCCTGCTCTTCCAGGAGACCACCCGTTTGGTGGAGGCGGAGCGGGCACGCAACGAGTTCGTCTCCCACGTCTCCCATGAGCTGCGCACCCCCCTGGTGTCGATCAACGGCTTCGCCTCCACCATCCTCCGCGACCCGGAGATGGACGAGGGGACCCGCAACGAGTTCCTGCAGATCATCGTCGGCGAGGGGACCCGCCTCACCCGCCTGATTGGCAACCTCCTGGAGCTCTCCCGCGCCGAGCAGGGCTCCCTCACCCTCCACCGCATCCCGGTCGACCTGCGCCAGCTCATCCCCACCGCGGTGGAGGGGCTGATCAAGGTGGCGGAGGAGCGCCAGCTCCGCATCGAAGTCGAGGTGGCCGAGGGGCTCCACGAGGTGGAGCTCGATGAGGACCGGATCCGCCAGGTCCTGGTCAACCTGATCGGCAACGCGATCAAGTTTGCCCCGGTCGGCTCCACCGTCTCGGTCCGCGCCGAGGTGTCCGGTAGCGAGGCGGTGGTGGGGGTCTCGGACGAGGGACCGGGAATCCCAACCGAGCTGCGGGAGCGGGTCTTCGACCGTTTCTTTCAGGTCCGCACCCAGGAGAAGGCGACCCAGGGGACCGGTCTCGGGCTGGCCATCGTCCGCGAGATCGTCGAGGCCCACGACGGTCGCGTCTGGGTGACGGGGGGGCCCCGCGGCGGCGCCACCATCCGCTTCAGCCTCCCCCTGATAGTGGAGCCGCCGCCGGCGACAGACCCCGAATAAAAGCTCAAGGAGCACCTCATGGAGTTGGAGACGGAAGGCCGGATCTTGGTGATCGACGATGAGCCCCTCATCGTCAAGCTCCTCAAGCACAACCTGGAAAAGGTGGGCTACTCGGTCCTGTCGGCCGGCAACGGCCGCGAGGGGCTGGAGGTCCTGGAGGAGGAGGCGGTGGACGTCGTCCTCCTCGACATCATGATGCCGGAGATGGACGGGATGGAGGTCCTGCGCCGCCTGAAGGCGGCGGAGCGGCCGTTGATGGTGATCATGCTCACCGCCAAGGCGACCATCGACACGGCGGTGGCATGCATGAAGGAGGGAGCCCACGACTTCCTCTCCAAGCCGTTCGACATGGACCGGTTGCAGATCACCATCCGCAACGCCCTGCAGACCCTGAACCTCAGCCGCCAGGTGGAGCACCTGCGCTCCGAGGTCGCCGACAAGTTTCGCTTCGATAATGTCATCGGCAAATCGCGCGGTATCAAGCAGGTGTGCGGCCTGGTCGCAAAGGTCCTGGAGGTGGACATCACGGTGCTGATCACCGGCGAGAGCGGCACCGGCAAGGAGCTCATCGCCCGTGCCATCCACTACCGTGGCAAGCGAAAAGACGGCCCGTTCATCACCGTCAACTGTGCCGCCATTCCCGAAAATCTCCTGGAGAGCGAGCTCTTCGGCCACGAGCGCGGCTCCTTCTCCGGGGCGGTGGCGCAGCGGACCGGGAAGTTCGAGCAGGCCAACGGCGGCACCATCTTCCTCGACGAGATCGGCGAGATGGACATCGCGTTGCAGGCGAAGATCCTCCGGGTCCTGCAGCAGCGGGAGGTGGAGCGGGTCGGCGGCCACGCCACCATCCCGGTGAACGTGCGGGTCCTCGCCGCCACCAACCGCGACCTCCAGGAGCTGATCAAGGAGGGGCTGTTTCGCGAGGACCTCTACTACCGCATCGCCGCCTTTCCCATCGATGTGCCAGCCCTGCGCGAACGGCGCGACGATATCCCGCTCCTGGCCCACCACTTCCTCGTCCAGTCGGCCGCCGACTGCAACAAGCGCCTCACCGGCTTCACCGATCGAGCGATGGAGGCCCTGGTCGCCTATGACTGGCCCGGGAATGTGCGCGAGATGGAGAACGTCATCGCCCGCGCGGCGCTCCTGGCCACCACCAAGGAGATCACCTGTGACGACCTCCCCGCCCTCCAGCACGGCCTCACCAACGGCCCGGCACCGACGCCGGCGGCGGTGGCGTCGATCGTCGATCTCCTGCCGAAGGAGGACATCCTCCCCTTCGAGGTGGTGGAGGAACGGATCATCCGCCACGCCCTCAACATCGCTGAGGGCAACGTCACCGCCACCGCCAACCGGCTCCAGATCAGCCGTGCAACCCTCTACCGGAAGCTGAAGGCGTACGGCATCGAGGCATGAGAGATCCCTTTGGGATCTCTCATGGGCGGCCCTACGGGCCAGGTTGAAGGCATGTAAGGCAGATCTCGCGCAGAGAGGATCAGCGGAAATCGCAATGCAGGTCGAGATGGCATCGTCCGTAGGGCGGGCTTCAGCCCGCCAAGCACCGTAACTTCTTGAGATGACGGCGTTGGTCGGCTGAAGCCGACCCTACGGTCAGGTGCCACATCTT
>CAZRGD010000295.1:0-3804 GCA_964599505.1 uncultured Nitrospirota bacterium
CACCAACCCGCCGGCCGTAGGCCGGCCCGAGCCTGCCATGGACACCAAAACCAAATTCCCCACCGAGGTGAAGGAGTACAAGTACCGGATCGAGGCGATCGCCCGCGACTACGGGCTCGACTTCTTCGACACCATCTTCGAGATGGTCTCGTACGAGAAGATGAACGAGATCGCCAGCCAGGGCGGCTTCCCCACCCGCTACCCCTACTGGCGCTTCGGCATGGAGTACGAGCAGCTCTCCAAGGGGTACGCCTACGGGTTGCAGAAGATCTACGAGATGGTGATCAACAACGACCCCTGCTACGCCTACCTCCTGGACTGCAACACCCTCACCGACCACAAGGTGGTGATGGCCCACGTCTTCGGCCACTGCGACTTCTTCAAGAACAACGCCTGGTTCGCCCCCACCAGCCGCAAGATGATGGACGAGATGGCGAACCACGCGGTGCAGGTCCGCGCCCTGATCGCCAAGCACGGCCTCGACGCGGTGGAGTCGTTCATCGACACCTGCCTCTCCATCGACAACCTCGTCGACTACCACCTCCCCTTCGTCCGCCGTGACAGCGCCGCCCCGGAGGAAGACACGCCCGCCAAGTCCCACCGCCGCGCCTTCGCCGCCAAGTCGTACATGGAGGGGTTCATCAATCCCGCCTCAGACGACGGCGCCGAGGAGCAGGTCGTGGAGGAGAAGGAGCGTGCCACCGCCCCCCTCGCCGACCCCACCCGCGACGTCATGGGCTTCCTCCTCGACCAGGCACCCCTGGCGCCGTGGCAGCGGCAGATCCTCTCCATCCTCCGTGAAGAGGCGTACTACTTCGCCCCCCAGGCACAGACCAAGATCATGAACGAGGGGTGGGCCAGCTACTGGCACGCCAAGACCATGACCGGCTCCGACCTCACGGACGAATACCGGCGCGAGTCCGCCCACCCGCCGGTCCTCACCGCGAGCGAGATCATCGACTTCGCCGACCACCACTCAGGGACCCTCGCCACCTCACCCGGCCACCTCAACCCGTACAAGCTCGGCATTGAGCTCTTCCGCGACATCGAGCGGCGATGGAACCAGGGCCAGTTCGGCCCCGAGTGGGATGCATGCGACGACATGCGCGAGCGCGCCGCCTGGGACACCCACGCCGGGCTGGGGCGGGAGAAGATCTTCGAGGTGCGGCGGGTCCACAACGACATCACCTTCATCGACGCCTACCTCACCCGTGAGCTCTGCCTGGAGCAGCACCTCTTCGCCTTCGACTACAACAAGTTCACCAAGCGTCACGAGATCTCCAACCGCGACTTCGCGATCGTCAAGCAACGGCTCCTGGCGAGCCTCACGAACTTCGGCCAGCCGATCATCTCGGTGGTCCACGCCAACTACAAGAACCGCGGCGAGCTGCTCCTGCGCCACCACCACGAGGGGGTCGATCTACAGGTGAGCTACGCCACCGAGACCCTGAAGAACCTCCACACCCTCTGGCGCCGCCCGGTCCACATCGAGACCGTCGTCGACGACGAGGAGACCCTGCTCTCCTACGACGGCGACGAGATCAGCCACCACGACGGCCGCGCCGCGGCGGCGTGACCCTGCAGCCGCCGCACAGGAAGCCAGCCGAGGACAAGGGAGACAGCGGCCACGGCAACACAGGCGGGTTGAATCATACAGCCGGCGCCATTTGGGCACCGAAGAAAATTAGAGTCGACGATGCAGGACATTGGATAGCGCATTGCATTCTCCTCAACTCATTAAGTAGCATTTCGCTATGCAAATCGTCTCAGGCACCATTATCGATGGAAAGGTCGTTGTTGAAGGGCTCTCCCTGCCAAATGGAACGACCGTAACGGTTCTCGCTCGCGGTGATGAAGCGGTTGTGAAACTCTCACCCACAGAAGAGGCAGAGCTTCTTGCCGCGCTCGACGAGGCGGACCGAGAAGATGGAATTCCGGCCCAGGAGCTCCTCGCCAAGCTTCTCCGTTTCGGTTAATCGTTGGCGCTTGAGGTCCGAATCAAACCTCGCGCACAACGCGAGATCGAACGAGCAGCAGAGTGGTGGGCACAAAACAGGCCCGCGGCACGGGGGGCGGTACGCAAAGATGCTGAAGCTGCCTTGGCTTTGCTGGTTGAAGAGCCCGGAATTGGCACCAAAGTCGAGATAGGACGCTCCGAGGTTGTTCGACGCCTGTACCTGCCTCGCATCAGGTATTTCATGTACTATCGTGTTCGCGGTACGTTTCTCGAAATCATCGAATTTTGGCATTCGAGCCGAGGACAAGGTCCATCGTTTTGACTCTACAATGATGAGCTTTTTTTGCGGTAACGCGCCGCCTCCAAACCGAGCCGCTTCATCCGGCTGCGCAGGGTCGACGGGTTGAGGCCGAGGAGGTCGGCCGCCCCGCCCTTGCCGTGGATGCGGCCGTCGCAGGCGCGCACGACCCGGTCGATGTGACCGCGCTCCACCGCCTCCAGGGTGGCCGGGGGGTCATCTTCCACCGCCGGTGGCGGAGCAAGCTCCCCCTCCTCTACCGCCACGTGGAGCACTGGGCCGCGGGCGAGGATGGTGGCGCGCTCCAGGGCGTTGACCAACTCGCGGACGTTGCCCGGCCACGGGTAACCCTGGAGACGCGCCATCTCCGCGTCGCTCACGCTCCACGGACCGGAGCCGGTGCGCCGCGCCAGCGACGCGAGGACATCGGCGACGATCTGCGGGATGTCGTCTCGCCGCTCCCGCAGGGGCGGCACCTCGATGGGGAAGACGTGCAGCCGGTAGTAGAGGTCCTCGCGAAACCGCCCGTCGGCCACCGCCTTGGCCAGCTCCACATGGGTGGCGGCGATCAGCCGCACGTCGACGCGCACCGTGCGGTCGCTGCCCACCGGCTCGAAGGTTCCATCCTGGACCACCCGCAGGAGCTTCGCCTGCAACCCCAGGGGCAGCTCGCCCACCTCATCGAGGAAGAGGGTGGTGCCGTTCGCCGCCTGGAAGCGGCCCATGCGCTTGCCGGTGGCGCCGGAGAAGGCGCCCTTCACGTGGCCGAAGAGCTCGGACTCGATGAGCGTTGGCGGCAGGGCGGCACAGTTCACCGACACCATGGGGCGGCTCGCGCGCCGGCTCCATCCGTGGATCGCGTTGGCCACCACCTCCTTGCCGCTGCCGGTCTCACCGGTGATCAGCACCGGCGTCTCGGTCGGCGCCACCTGGCGGGCGAGCTCCGCCACCGTCCGCATCGCCGGGCTCACGGAGCGGGCCAGGAGCTGGCAGGCATCGGCGCGGCCGGCGACCGACTCGAACAGCAGCCGGTTGTGCTCCGCCCACTGGTCGCGCATCCGCCGGAGCACCTCCGACTGGTGCTCGTAGCGCATCGCGTGGGCCAGGAGCCGGCCGTAGACCTGGGCAAGCCCCAGATGCCCCTCGCCGTACGGCCGACACACCTGCTGGTCGAAGGTGACCAACCCCATCCGGCGACCCTCAGCGACCAGGGGGACGACCATGCAGGCGTGGCCGTGGGGGAGGTCGAGGACGCCGTCGAAGGGGTCGCCGTCGCCCTCGGCGTGGTCCCGCTCGGTAAACAGCCGCGCCTCGCCGCGCTCGATCGCCTCGCGCAGGGAGGGGAAGCGGTCGAGGTCGAGGTGGTGGCGGCGGACCCGCGCGTCCGCCAGGGTTCCGCGTGCCATGCGCACGGAGAGGGTGTCGCCGTCCAGGAGCATCACCGTGGCGAGGTCGTAGGGGATCACCGGCCAGAGGGCGTCGAGGGCGTCGGCGAGGAGCCGATCGGTGGAGCCGGCGGAGGTGGCGAGGTGGGCCGCCTCCTTGAGGT
>CAZRGD010000296.1:0-3795 GCA_964599505.1 uncultured Nitrospirota bacterium
GGCAAGGGGGTCGGGAGCACGGTCCTGGCTGAGATTCGTTTTCCCCCCAGGCTCCTACCGCGCCGGCCAGATCGGCTGGCCCTTGGCGTTGCGCATCTGGTCGGTCCAGGTCCGCTCGACCATCCGCACCACCGCCTCGGGCATCGGTACATAGTCGAGCTTCAGGGCCGCGGCGGCGCCGTTGCGGTACGACCAGTCGAAGAAGCGAAGGACCGCCTGGGCGCGTTCCGGCCGGTCCTGGCGGGCGTACATGAGGATGAAGGAGGCGCCGGTGATCGGCCACGAGCCGTCGCCGGGCTGATCGGTGAGGACCAGGTAGTAGTGGTCGGCACCCGCCCAGTCCCCGTTCGCCGCGGCCGCCTGGAAGCTCTTCGCGGTGGGGGCGACGAAGCGGCCGTCGTGGTTCTTCAGGAGGCAGTAGCTCATCCGGTTTTGCAGGGCGTAGGCGTACTCCACGTAGCCGACGGCGCCGTCGATCCGCTTGACGAAGGCGGCGACCCCCTCGTTGCCCTTGCCGCCGAGCCCCGCCGGCCAGCTCACCGCCTTGGCGTTGCCCACCTGCTTCGCCCACGTCTCGCTCACCTTGGCCAGGTAGTTGGTGAAGATCCACGTGGTGCCCGAGCCGTCGGCGCGGTGGACCACGGTGATCCCCCTGTCCGGCAGGGGGAGGTCGGGGTTGAGGGTCACAATCCGCGGGTCGTTCCACTGACGGATCTTACCGAGGTAGATCGCCGCCAGGGTGGCGCCGTCGAGCTTCAGGGCGCCGGCCCTGATCCCGGCGATGTGGACCACCGGCACCACCCCACCCATGATCATCGGGAACTGGAGGAGGCCGTGCTTCTTCAACTCCGCCGGTTTCAGGGGGGCGTCGGAGGCACCGAAATCGACGGTGCGCGCCTTGATCTGCTTCACCCCGCCGCCGGAGCCGATCGACTGGTAGTTGAGCTGCACCCCACTCTTCTTCTGGTAGGTGTAGGCCCAGCGGCCATAGATCGGGTAGGGGAAGGTGGCGCCGGCACCGGTGATGGTGGTCGCTGCCGGGACGGCAACGGGGGCCAGGGTGGCGAGGGCAACGAGGGTGACGAGCAGGTTGCGCATGGTCTCTCCGGGTTTTGGGTTCTCTTCGTGTCGCAGAGAACCTTGGTCCAGACCCGTGGCAACCGGGTGGCGCCTTTGTCACAACTAGGTGACATCGCGGGCGGGAGGGGATGGGAGAGAGGAGACAGTAGACAGGGGGGAGGCGAGGCCGGGGGGAGATGGCGTCGCTGGCGGTGGATCGGAGGACGGCGAGGCTCCCATCCAATGATTATGGGCGAAGACAAACTTTGTTGACACGTCGACACGTTCCCCCTACCGTCGCCTCCGGCGGGGTCGCAGCAACGGTGCTGGGGCCGGACGTCAAGCACAATTCAGTCGTCGGTCATTACGCCCAAGAAGGCCGAGCGGCGGCTCAGCAAAGAGGTAAGTAGCAATGCGTGTTACAGGACGAGTCAAGTGGTTCAACGATGCCAAGGGTTTTGGATTCATCACGCCGGACGATGGAGAGAAAGACTGCTTTGTCCACCACTCCGCGATCCAGTCGGAGGGCTTCCGCTCCCTCGCCGAAGGCGAGAAGGTGGAGTTTGAGATTGTCGAGGGCGCCAAGGGGCCGGCGGCGGAGAACGTCACCAAGGCCGAGTAAGGTTGTCCACGCACCCCCACAGGGGTGTAGAAACAAAGCGGGACGGCCCATGGCCGTCCCGCTTTTTTTGTGGTAGGAGCGAGCTCCCGCTCGCGAACGGGGCCTTTGGCCCCGCCGGCCCTTCGGGCCGGATCGCCGGCGGGAGCCGGCTCCTACCGGGTTCCGTATGTCCAGCGTCTGTACCGGGAAAAATCACTCCTTCAGGTACACCTCGCTCCCCTGCTCGCGGAACTCCGCCGCCTTGTCCGCCAGCCCCACGTCGAGGACCTCGTCCTCCTCGACGCCGCGGCCGGCGGCGTACTCGCGGACCTCCTCAGTGATCCGCATGGCGCAGAACTTCGGGCCACACATGGAACAGAAGTGGGCGCTCTTCGCCCCCTCCGCCGGCAGGGTCTCGTCGTGGTAGCTGCGTGCCCGGTCCGGGTCGAGGCCGAGGTTGAACTGGTCCTCCCAGCGGAACTCGAAGCGCGCCGCCGACAGGGCGTTGTCACGCACCTGCGCCCCGGGGATCCCCTTGGCGAGGTCGGCGGCGTGGGCGGCGATCCGGTAGGCGACCACCCCGCGCCGCACGTCCTCGCGATCGGGGAGCCCCAGGTGCTCCTTCGGGGTCACGTAGCAGAGCATGGCGCAGCCGTACCAGCCAATCTGGGCGGCGCCGATCGCCGAGGTGATGTGGTCGTAGCCCGGGGCGATGTCGGTGGTCAGCGGCCCCAGGGTGTAGAAGGGCGCCTCGTCGCAGCTTTTTAGCTGCCGCTCCATGTTCTCGGCGATCAGGTGCATCGGGACGTGGCCCGGCCCCTCGATCATCGTCTGCACGTCGTGGTCCCAGGCGATCTGGGTGAGCTCGCCGAGGGTGTCGAGCTCGGCGAACTGGGCTGCGTCGTTGGCATCACTGATCGCCCCGGGGCGCAGGCCGTCGCCGAGGGAGAAGGAGACATCGTACGCCTGCATGATCTCGCAGATCTCCGCGAAACGGGTGTAGAGGAAGGACTCCTGGTGGTGCGCCAGGCACCACTTCGCCATGATCGAGCCGCCGCGGGAGACGATCCCCGCCACCCGCCTCGCGGTGAGCGGCACATGGGCCAGGCGCACGCCGGCGTGGATGGTGAAGTAGTCCACCCCCTGCTCCGCCTGCTCGATGAGGGTGTCGCGGAAGACTTCCCAGGTGAGCTCCTCCGCCACCCCGTCCACCTTCTCCAGGGCCTGATAGATGGGCACCGTGCCGATGGGCACCGGGCTGTTTCTGAGGATCCACTCGCGGGTCGCGTGGATGTCGGCGCCGGTGGAGAGGTCCATCACCGTGTCCGCGCCCCAGTAGATCGACCAGCACAGCTTCTCCACCTCCTCCTCGATGGAGGAGCCGAGGGCCGAGTTGCCGATGTTGGCGTTGATCTTCACCCGGAAGTTGCGGCCGAGGATCACCGGCTCCAGCTCCGGGTGGTTGATGTTCGCCGGGATGATCGCGCGGCCCCGGGCGATCTCATCGCGCACGAGCTCCGCGGTGATGGCCCGCGGGACGGCGGCGCCGCGGGGGTCGCCCGGGTGCTGGTGGGCGCGATCGCCCGCGGCCTCGGCGAGCTGCTCGGCGCGCTGGTTCTCGCGGATCGCCACGAACTCCATCTCCGGGGTGACGATGCCGCGTCGGGCGTAGTGCATCTGGCTCACGTTGGCGCCAGGGAGCGCCCGCAGCGGGCGGTGGTGGGCGGGGAAGCGGGCCGCCTCGGGGGTCGCTGTGCGCGGAGTCACGGTGGGGTGGTCGAGCTCCTCCACATCACCGCGGCCGACGATCCAGTGGCGGCGCAGGGGCGGGAGCCCGTGGTGCAGGTCGATTGCCGTCGCCGGGTCGGTGTACGGCCCGCTGGTGTCGTAGACCACCACCGGCGGGTTCGGCTCCTCGATGCCGTCGGCGCGACGGGTGGGGGAGAGATGGATCTCGCGCATCGGGACCCGCACCCCGGGCAGCCGCCCGTCGACATAGATCTTGCGCGACGCGGGGTAATCCCGCGGCGTGGTGAGGGGGCCGGGAGGGGAGGTGGCTGGGGTGGCTGGCATCGGTCGATCCTTAGGGCGAGCCCATGGAGAGGAGGGACCGAGTCAGGCGGGGAAGGGGCGGT
>CAZRGD010000297.1:0-3792 GCA_964599505.1 uncultured Nitrospirota bacterium
CTGCGGCGCCGTGACGGCGAGACGGTTGCCATCTCCCTTACCGGGATGATCTCCAAGGACGTGGAGGGTCAGTTCCAGCGCACCCACTGCATCTTTCAGGACATCACCGAGCGCAAGCGGCGCGAGGAGGCGACGGTGAAGATGCGCAACCTCGAGTCCCTCGGGCTGCTTGCCGGCGGCATCGCCCACGACTTCAACAACCTCCTCACCGGCATCTTCGGCAACATCGACCTGGCGGAGTCTCTCATCGAGGAACACGACGTGCGGGCGCGCGACTGCATGGGAGAGGCGAAGAAGATCGCCGAGCGAGCGCGCGACCTCACCCTCGAGCTCCTCACCTTCGGCAGCGGCGGCGCCCCGGTGAGGCACGCCGAAGACCTCGCCCCCCTCCTGCGTGAGGCGTCCACCTTCGTGGTCGCCGGCGGAAACATCGACTGCGACCTGCACATCGACGACGCCCTGTGGCCCGCCTACTTCGACGCCGATCAGATCAACCAGGTCATCTATAACCTCCTGATCAACGCGGTGGAGGCGATGGACGATGGCGGCACCGTCACCCTCGGCGCCGAGAACATCTCCGTGGAGGAGGGGTCGCCCCTTCCCCTGGCCACCGGCCGGTACGTCCGGATCACCGTCGCCGACGACGGCTGCGGTGTCCCCGCGGACCACCTGGCAAAGATCTTCGACCCCTACTACACCGACAAGGAGATGAATGAGACACGCGGCGCCGGCCTCGGTCTGGCGGTCTGCCACTCGGTCCTGCAGCGTCACGGCGGCTACATCGACGTGGAGTCGGAGGTCGGCGTCGGGACGACCTTCCATCTCTACATCCCGGTAGCAACCCCTGAGACGAGCGCGCCCCTCCCGGTCCCTGAAACCCAGAAGGCCCCCGCCACCGTCTACGGGCGGATCCTGGTCATGGACGACGAGGCGATGATCCGGGAGATCTCCCACGAGATGCTCACCCACGTGGGCCACGCGGCGGAGGTGGTGGCCGAAGGGGGCGAGGCCCTCGCCGCCTACCAACGGGCACGTGCCGCCGACGACCCCTTTGACCTGGTCATCCTTGATATCACCATCCGCGGCGGCATGGGCGGCGAAGAGACCATCAAGCGGCTCCGAGAGCTCGACCCGCAGGTGCGCGCGGTGGTGATGAGCGGCTACTCCAACGATCCCGTCATGGCCGACTACCAGCGCCACGGATTCGCCGCGGCGCTCCCCAAACCGTTCACTATGGCCGCTCTACGGGAGACCGTGGAGACCCTCCTCACGAGCAACCCGTAGGCGTGTCGTCTCTTCCAGAAGAGAGCGCCACGGCCGCCGCGGCGTGGCGTAGCGAGCTCGATACCCTGGCGGCTGCGGGGCTGGCGCGCTCACGGCGGCAAGTGGACTCGATCCACGCGCCACAGGTGGAGGTGGGAGGCCGGCGGCTCCTCCAGTTCTGCGCCAACAACTACCTCGACCTCGCCTCCCACCCCAGCCTGATCCACGCGGCGGTCGAGGCGAGCCACCGGTACGGCACCTCCGCCGCCGCCTCGCCCCTGGTGTGCGGCCACATGCAGCCGCACACGGAGCTCGAAGAGGCAGTCGCCCGCTTCAAGGGGAGCGAGGCGGCCCTGGTGGTCGGCTCCGGCTTCCTCGCCAACCTGGCGCTCCTCACCACCCTGGTGGGCGATGGCGACCGGATCCTCTGCGACCGCCTCAACCACGCCTCGATCATCGACGGTGCCCGCCTGTCGCACGCCCGCCTGCGGGTCTACCCGCACCGAGACCTCGATCGCCTCGAACACCTCCTGCGCCAGGAGACCGCCGGTCGCACCCTCATCATCACCGACGGCGTCTTCTCCATGGACGGCGACATCGCGCCGCTTCCCGAAATCTGCGACCTCGCCGACCGCTACGGCGCCACCGTGGTCGTGGACGACGCCCACGCCACCGGGGTGATCGGCGACGGTGGCCGCGGCACCCTCTCCCACTTTGGTCTCGACCCGCAGCGCGCCATCACCATGGGGACCCTGGGCAAGGCGCTCGCCGGCTACGGCGCCTTCATCGCCGGCCCCAGGGTGGCGATCGACCTGCTCATCCACCGCGCCCGACCACTCATCTACTCCACCGGACTACCGCCGGCGGTGGTGGCGGTAGCCACCGAGGCGATCCGATTGATCGAGGCGGACCCGGCGCGGGTCGCCCGCCTCGGCGAGCGCGCCGCCTACCTCCGCCAGGAGCTCACCACCCTCGGCGTCGCGGTCCCCGATGACCCGACCCCCATCGTGCCACTCGTCGTGGGCGAGGCGGCCGCGGCGGTCCACCTCTCCGAGCAGCTCCTGGAGGCGTCGGTGTGGGTCCCGGCGATCCGCCCGCCGACGGTGCCCGAGCACACCAGCCGGTTGCGCATCGCGGTCTCGGCCGGTCACTCCACCTACCAGATCGACTACCTCGTGAGCGCGCTGCGCAGCCTCGGGGTGGGGGGGGGAAAAGCGTCTGACGAAGGATCAGGGATCGAGACGCGATAACCCCGAGTCTCCCACCCACCGTCGGAACCCTGGTAGGAGCCGGTTGTACCGGCGATCCGCGCCGCAGGCGCGGCAGGCCCTGCGGGCCTGTTTCGCAAGCGAGAGCTTGCTCCTACCGAGGGGCCCGCAGGCCCGGCGCTATGGCCCCGACCTCCCCGGCGGCGCCCCGCGCCGCCTCTGCGGTCTGCGGAGAAGACCACAGCTACAACCCCAACACCTTGCACACCCCCTCCAGGGTCGCCTCCGCCTTGCTCGGTTTCGGGGAGTTGGCGATGGCGGTGTCCGGGTCCTTCAGGCCGTGGCCGGTGAGGGTGCAGACGATGGTGGTCTCCGACTTCACCCACCCCGCCGCCACCGCCTTCTTTAGCCCCGCGACCGAGGCCGCCGAGGCGGGCTCGCAGAAGACCCCCTCCAACGAGGCGATCTTGCCCTGCGCCGCGAGGATCTCCTCGTCGGTGACCATGTCGATCCGGCCCCCCGACTCGTCGCGCGCCGCCTCCGCGAGCTTCCACGACGCCGGGTTGCCGATGCGAATCGCGGTGGCCACGGTCTCCGGGTTCGCCACCGGGTGGCCGAGGACGATCGGGGCGGAACCGGCTGCCTGGAACCCCATCATCACCGGCAACCGGTCGATGCGGCCCGCCTCGCGGTACGCCTTGTAGCCACGCCAGTAGGCGGTGATGTTGCCGGCGTTGCCCACCGGCAGGA
This sequence comes from uncultured Nitrospirota bacterium, assembly GCA_964599505.1. GTDB lineage: Bacteria > CG2-30-53-67 > CG2-30-53-67 > CG2-30-70-394 > CG2-30-70-394 > CG2-30-70-394. The sequence goes on from CAZRGD010000297.1 coordinate 3,222, forward strand.
AGTGGTAGGTCGGCGGCCGGCCGCCGAGCTGGTCGCACACCTCGAAGGCGGCGGACATCTGGCCTTCGATACGGAACGGATTGATCGAGTTCACCAGGGTGATCGGCTGCTCGTCGGCGAGCCGGCGGACGATGGTCAGGGCCTCGTCGAAGTTGCCGTCGATCTGCACCACCTCGGCGCCGTGGATCATCGCCTGGGCGAGCTTGCCGAGGGCGATCTTCCCCTCCGGGATGATGACCACCGCGCGAATCCCGGCATGGGCGGCGAAGGCGGCGGCGGATGCGGAGGTGTTGCCGGTGGAGGCGCAGATCACCGCCTCCGAGCCCGCCTCGCGCGCCTTGGAGACCGCCATGGTCATGCCGCGGTCCTTGAAGGAGCCGGTGGGGTTTGCACCGTCGTACTTCAAGTAAAGCTCGACCTCCATCCCGAGCCACGCGGCGAGCCTGGGGGCCTCGATCAGCGGCGTATTGCCCTCCTGGAGGGTGACCACGGGGGTCTTCTCGGAAACCGAGAAGAAGTCGCCGTAAGTGTTGATGATACCGGGCCATTTGGAGGCTGAGAGAGATGACAT
>CAZRGD010000298.1:0-3788 GCA_964599505.1 uncultured Nitrospirota bacterium
GTGGATGGGGGCAGCCGGCGCGCCGCGGAGGTCGGACCCTTTCACCGTGATCGCTGTCGGCTCCGTGGAAGGCGCAACGTCGTCCGGTGGTGGGGCGGTCTGTGCGGTGAGGTCGTCGGTGGCCTCGTCCGGGGCGGCTGTGGGGAGCGCCGCCGTCGCCGTGGTCGGAACCTCGCCGGTGAGAAGGTGGATCGCGGTGGCATCTCCCGGTGGCGGGAGCGCCTCGATCGGTAGCGGATCACCGACTGTCGTGGCCGCTGTGGCCGTATCGTCGGGCGCCTCCCCGACGCCGGCGCCCGTCTCCGGTTCCGATGGTGCGTCGACGAGGGGGGGCATCGCGACGAGGACGAAGAGGGCGGCGAAGCCGTCGTCGGTCGGGTCCGCCGTTGGGTCTGCGGCGCGGCCGGTGGGCGGTGCTGCCGGGAGGGTTGGGGTGGGGGAGAGGGTGATGGCCATGGGGGGCTCGCTTTATTTGTAGTTTTCGATCTTGAGCTCAGGTGAAGTGGGATGGGGATTGGGGGTAGGAGCCGGCTCCTGCCGGCGATTCAGGCACCATCTTGAGATCGGGGGGCCGGCCGCGCCTGCGGCGCGGATCGCGAGCGGGAGCTCGCTCCTACCCCTTTTTCGCAGGTGGCGCTTTGGCCGGTAGTGGGTTTTGTGTCGGTCGCCATCTCCCGCTCACTTTTTCCACCGCTGCGCCTCGCCCATGCGGCTGGCAAACAGCACGGCCTTGGCGGCGGGGAGGACGTTCATGATCTTGGCGGCCTTCTTCTCGTTCATTCGCGACAGGACGAGGGTGGCGAGTCGTTCGTCCATCTTGCTGAGCGACGCGGCGGCGGCATCGGCGCGCATCGACTGGACCACCTTGACGAGCTGGCTGAGGCTGGTCTCCTCCTGCTTCTTGAAGCGGTTGAGGTAGTCGTCCATCCGGCGCTGGAGGGTGGTGAGTCGGTCGAGACGCTTGTCGAGGGCGTCGCGCAGGGTGGCGAGCTGCCGCTCCCGGTCGGCCACCGCCTGCTCCCGTGCATCCAGCCGTTGGCGGCGCTGCTTCAGGGAGAAGACCTCCTCTGTGGGCAGGTGGGAGATCTGTTTTCCCCGCGCCAGCGCCACCTCCTTCGGGTCGACCCGCAGGAGGTCGACCGCCGCCGGCGCGGTGGTCGGCGGTTGCTCCGCGTGCGCGACGGCCGCGGTCAGGGCGACCATCGCCAGGAGGGCGAGGGCGAAGACCGTCACGCTCCTCGGCAATCTCAAAATCTCATTTGGTCGTGCGCTGCGTGTCGGCATCTTGGTATCTCTCTCGTGAAGACTGTGCGGCTCTCGGCCGCGGTCAGCCACGTCGTCTCCCAGCGATCTCGTCCATCTCTTTTTGTTCTTCGTGCAAGGCGTCGGCGCGGTACGCGGTCCAGTCGCGCTGGCGCAGGGTCTCCACTGCGCGGTGGTCGCGACGGGCAATGAGGTAGTCGGCCTGGGCGGTGGCGATCGCCTCGGTGAGACCCTCCTGGCGTGCCACCTGCTCTTCACGGCGTACCGCCAGGGCGTGCAGGTAGTCCTGGGCGAGACGGGCGCTGTTGAGATCACCCCCGGCCATGTCCCGGTGCTGGTGCTCGGTGGTGGTGCGAACCTCCGCGTCGATGGCGGTGAGGGTCTTCTTCACCGTTGCCAGCTCCCCGCGCAGGTGGGCAAGCACCGCACCATGCTCCTCCTCCTTGCGGGCGCGGTGGTTGAGCAGGGTTTGCAGGCGAAAGTCGAACCGTTTCATCCAATCTCCTCGTTGGCCTCGGGAAAGATGCGGGCGAGCTGATCGGCGGCCTCGGTGATGCGGCACGGGTCGTCGACCCCCTGGCGGAGGTAGGCGCGTAGGGGCTCGATGCGGTCGATCGCGCGGTCGACGCGCGGGTTGTTGCCGCGCGTGTAGGCGCCGATGTTGATGAGGTCCTCGGCGCGCTGGTAATCGGTGAGGGTGGCGACGGCGTCGGCGATCCGCTGCCGGTGCACCTCGCTGGTGAGGCTGCCCACCAGACGGGAGACGGAGGCGGGGACGTCGATCGCCGGGAAGTGGTGGCGTTGCGCCAGGGCGCGCGACAAGACGATGTGGCCGTCGAGGATGCCGCGCATGTGGTCGGCGATCGGCTCGTTCATGTCGTCGCCCTCGACCAGCACGGTGTAGAGGCCGGTGATGGTGCCGGCGCCGCTGCAGGTGCCGGCGCGCTCGGTCAGCTTCGGCATGAGGCCGAAGACCGACGGCGGGAAACCACGGGTGGTGGGCGGCTCGCCGATCGCCAGGCCAATCTCCCGCTGGGCGGTGGCGAAGCGGGTCACCGAGTCCATCATCAACAGGACGTCGGCACCCTGGTCGCGGAAGTACTCGGCAATGGCGGTGGCGATGAAGGCGCCGCGGGTGCGCTCCAGGGGCGAACGGTCGGAGGTAGCGACCACCACCACCGAGCGGGCGAGCCCCTTCGGCCCGAGGTCGCGCTCGATGAACTCGCGCACCTCGCGGCCACGCTCGCCGATCAGGGCGATGACGTTGACATCGGCGCGGGTGTGTCGCGCCATCATCCCGAGCAGGGTCGACTTCCCGACCCCGGAGCCGGCGAAGACGCCGAGACGTTGGCCGCGGCCGACGGTGAGCAGGCCGTTGATCGCCCGTACCCCGAGGTCCAGCGGCTCCTCGATCGGGGCGCGGGTGAGGGCATCGGGCGGCGAGGCGTAGAGGGGGTAGGTGGTGTCGGTGGCGATGTCGCCCTTGTTGTCGGCCAGGCGGCCGAGGCCGTCGATGACGCGGCCGAGCAGGGCGCTGCCGACGTTGACCCCCGCCTGCGGTGAGCAGGCGACGACGCGGCTCCCGGGGCCGATACCGCGGAGCTCGCCGAGCGGCATGAGGAGCACCCGGTCCTCCTTGAACCCGACCACCTCGGCGGCCACCGAGCGGCTCTCGTCGCGGGTGAAGATGTCGCACATGCCGCCGATGGAGGAGCCGCGTCCGTACGCCTCGATCACCACCCCGACCATCCGCGCCACCTTGCCGTCAACCTTCGGTGTGGGCCGTGGCAACCGGTCGATGAACGGCGCGGCAATGAACGGTGCTACCGGGGTGAGGGTGGGGGCGCTCACGCGGTCGCCTCCGGCAGGGTCTCAGCGACCGCCTCGGTGAGACGGTCGCCGATGGTGTCGAGCAGGGTGGCGATGCGCGCATCCACCGACACCGTCGGGGTCTCGATGCGGATATCGCCCTGTTGCACCTCCTGGCTCTCTTCGAGGTTGAGGTGGTCGACCCGGGTGAGGCGCGGTCGCCACTCCCCCTCATGCTGCTCGATGTAGGCGAGGTCGAGGGGGTGTAGCCGCAGGGTGACGGTGGTGGGGTCGTCGAGCTCGGCGATCAGCGTCTGCAACCGTTCGACGAACAGCGGCCGGTCGAGGGCGAGGGTGCGGCGGACGATGCGCTCGGCGATCGCCACCGCCAGGAGGGTGATCTCCTCGTGGGCCTGGTGCTGGATCTCTGTCCGCACCGTGCACGCCCCCTCCAGGGCATCGGTCAGCGCCGCGATGTAGGAGGTCGCCTTCTCGCGCCCCACCTCCAGGCCGGCGCGCTCGCCCTGAATGAACCCCTCTTCGAAGGCGCGGCGCTGCTCGGCGTCGAGGTCCACCTCCGGGGTTGCCGGTGGCGGGGTGATCCCGCCGCTGCGCGGTCTGGCGACCGTCGCGGTAAATACCGCGCCGGTCGACGCCGCGTCCGCCACGAAGGTGGTGATCGCCTGGAGGTTGAAGTCAGGGGTAAAGGACATGGC
>CAZRGD010000299.1:0-3787 GCA_964599505.1 uncultured Nitrospirota bacterium
CGTAGACCCGCCCGAGGACGTCCTTGGCGCGGCTCGCCTCGTCGCCGATCCGGATATTGCTGATGAGGTCGATGAGCTGGCCGAGCCGCGTCTTGTCGAGCGCCGGGCGGGCGTAATCCCTGGGCAGCACGCCCTTGAGCACAGGGTTGTCCCGCTCGATGCCGGCCATCGCATCATCCACGAGCGTGCCGACGGTGGCCTGCTTGGCCTGTGCCGAGAGAAACGCCCAGCGCGCCTCGGGCGGCACCCAGAAGATGGAGAGCGCCCGATACTCGTCCGGATCCTCGGGATCGGCTCCATTCTCCTGCTCGGCCACGAGCTTCGCGTGCTGCTCCTCGAAGGCGTCGGAGATGTACTTGAGGAAGATCAGGCCGAGGACGACATGCTTGTACTCCGCAGCGTCCATACTGCCCCGCAGGGCATCGGCCATCTCCCATAGCTGGGCCTCGTAACCGACGTTGGCTCCGGTGCTGTTCGCCTTGCTGGGTTTCTTCTTTCGCTTGGCCAATGGTTACCTCATCCGATTCGTTTTTGCTGGTGGTGTCTTGGGACGTCTAACGATAAAGCTCAGGCGACCCGGCCGATGACGGGATGTTGAAAGAGGCGAGGTGGTCGGAAATGGCGCGACCCATGGAAACACACCCGAGGCCGGATCTCCTGGGACACATGGTTAAGCGTCTGTTTTCAAGAATGCGAGAGCCTCACCCATAAGGAGCTTTCTCATTTCTGTGAGTTCCTCGATTCCTAGGATGGATCGAACCCTCTCTTTGACTTCCTCTATTGCTACCTCTTTTTGTTCTGGTGAATACTTGTAACCTTTTAGCTGCATGACCTGTTTGAACGTCCCATACATCTCGTCTATTGCCTTTCTACGCCCGTCCTCATCTTGCGCGCCGAGGGCCTCTACTAGGTGATGAGATGCACCTATTTGGCGGACCGCTTTTTCAAACGGCTCTAACCGCAACGATATCTCCTTAGGTAGCCATGCCGAGTAGCGCTTTTTTATTTCCAAGAAGTTCTCCGCGTGATCCATAGCCTTAGATGTTGGTCCGTGCTGGAAAAACGTAGTGACCGTCGAGTGAACTTCCTCCATGTATTTCTCACAGAACTCAACATGTTTGTCGAAAGCGACGTTTGCCATATGCGAAGTGCTCGCGAAGTTGAATACTTGCTGTTGTCGTTGCAAGTACCTGCTTCTTTCGAAGGACGCCTGATCTCTCAGAAGTTGGTAGACTGCAGCTATGAGCGCAGCTACTCCTGGAGTGGCAGCTATCCCTTTGAGGATTTCGGTTGTTGGGAGTGCCTTGGCTGTAAGAAAGGACAGGGCAACAACCACGCCGAGACCCAGGTAGGTTTTCGTTGTCTGGTTCATGTTCACGCGACTGACGACTAACTCTGCATTCAACGCTTTGTATAGTCTTGAAAACGAAGCAATTTCCGTCTATATAAGAAGATCATCTGAATCGGCATCACAGATGTCTGTCTCATCCTGCGGTTAAGAAAGCGGGCTTTTCGATGTGCTTTCCATGGGTGAGTTATACAGACTGCATATCCCGGCTTACAGCCGGTCGATCAGGACTGCGAAAGAGGCGTATCCCCCTACGGCTGCATCCCCACCTGTATGCGACACCCAAGCCGCTCCTTCCCGCTCAGATTTGCCCCACCGTAGCCACGCCGTCCCACGCGGTCAACGCGCACGACCCCGATCCCGACGTTCCGACCCATTTCCTCTCCATGCCCTTCCTGCCCTTCATGGTGCCCTGGCCTTCCAGGCCCCCACGCTCCTACCGCCTCCCTCGGACGACACCCGACCTCACACCTCTCATCCTTTGCGTCCTGGCGCCTTCGCGTTGAGCGGTTGCCTTCCAGGCCGCCGCCCCCCTCCTGCTCCGCCACCGGCGATGCCACTCCCGCGGCCTCCCTCCTCTCTGCGTCTCCCGTCCCCCTGCGCCTCTGCGTTCACAAACCCACCCGCGCACCCACCCCCCTCGCGCCGCGTTCGACGCCGCCCTGGCGAGCCCCTCCCCGTTGAACACCATCCGCGAGACGGCTGCGGTTGTGTGGGCCGCACCTCAGGTGGCCGCGGGCAGCCCCAGGGGATGGCCCTCGACCACCTGTCGGCCGACGGCAAAGGGGGTGAGGTCGGTGGCCGGTTGCTGGCCACCGACCATCGCCGCCACCGCCTCGGCGGTTGCGGCGGCGAGGACCACGCCATTGCGGTAGTGGCCGGCGGCCACGGTGAGGTTGTCGATCCCGGGCGCCGGGCCGAGGTAGGGGAGGCCGTCGGCGGTGCCGGGCCGTAGCCCCGCCCACTGGCGCTCCACCACCGCACCATCCAGGGTTGGCAATAGGCGGACCGCGCCGTTGGCCAGCGCCCGCATCGCCCAGAGGGTGGTCTCCTTGTCGAAGCCGGCCCGCTCCATGGTGGCGCCTACGAGGATGCGGCCGTCCACGCGCGGCACCATGTAGCAGCTCTCGTGCTTGATGATCCGCTGCACGGTCCCCGGCGCGGCGCGCAGGAGGAGGATCTGCCCCTTCACCGGCACGACCTCCAGGTCGAGGTCGAGCCGGCCGGCCACCGCCCGGCTCCAGGCGCCGGCGGCGAGGACGAAGTGGCCGGCGGCGAACTCACCGGCGCCGGTGGTAGCGGCGAGGATGCGGCTGCCGGCGCGGCGAAAGCCGGTCACCTCGCGGTGGTCGATCAGCTCCACCCCGACCGCCGCGCACGCCCGGCGCGCCGCCGCCGCCAGGCGCGGGTTGCGGATCTGTCCCACCTCCGGCCACCAGACGCCGCCCACGCACGCCGCGCCGAGGGTGGGCTCGACCTCGCGCGCCGCGTCGCCGTCGAGCCGCTCACACGGCCAGCCGAAGCGGGCCGACCAGGGCAGGGCCTCGGCGAGGTCGCCCTCCGCCTCGCCCTCCAGCACCGGGATGAGGAGGCCGCAGGTGCGGTGCTGCGGGTCGACGCCGGAGAGGTCCGTGAGCTCTCGTACCAGGGTGGGGTAGCGGGCCAGGGAGCGGTTCACCAGCGTGGAGAGGCCGTCCGGGTAGCGCCACGGGAACATCGGCGAGAGGATCCCGGCGCCGGCCCACGACGCCTCCCGGCCGATCTCGCCACGCTCCACCACCGCCACCCGCGCCCCGGCGCGGGCGAGCTCGTAGGCGGAGAGGCAGCCGATCAGGCCGCCGCCGATCACCAGGCAGTCAGGGAGAGACATCGGCGGAGTATGGGGGAGGGCGCGTGTGTGAGCAGCGGGCGGACGACCACCCCTCCACGGTGGAGACAACGGCCATGATCCCACTCCCGGTAGGAGCCGGCTCCCGCCGGCGATCAGGCCCAAAGGGCCTGCCGCGGCCGAGGGCCGCGGATCGCGAGCAGAAGCTCGCTCCTACCTCCTCATGGGAGGAGCCGTGGCCGCGTTGTCCCCCTCCGGAGGACCGTTTACGCTGCCGACAAGCTCGCGCAGAGATCACGCCGTGTTTTCGCGCCCAGGTTTGCGTCAGATTTGGTCGCGACGATTGAGCGAAACCGGAAGCGTAGTTGCGCTACGGTGAGGATTTCGCGATTGAGGAGCGGCCGAAGATGGCCTGAAGATGGGATGCGAAAACACGGCGTGACCTCTGCACGAGCCCTCTGGGAGTGGTTGTGGCCTGGTGGCTGCCGCGGTCTTCAAAACCGTTGAGGGGCCGCGCGAGCGGTCCCTGGTGGGTTCGATCCCCATGCACTCCCGCCACCTGCCCATCATCGTCGGCTCCAAATCGGTATCGGTATCGGTATCGGTATCGG
>CAZRGD010000300.1:0-3785 GCA_964599505.1 uncultured Nitrospirota bacterium
GGAGCTGGACTGGAGGGTGGGTGTCTCAGGTGCCAGCCACAATCGGGGCGGGGGCCTTGAAGGCCGTATCAGCCACGGAATCCACGGAAAGACACGGAAGGGAGGACGACCGAGAGAGAGGGGTCGCCGGTGGTGGGCCGGGAAGGCCGGGGGTTTGCCGCAGATTTACGCAGATTGACGCAGATCTTGACCTGAGGCTGAGATCGCCCTTCGAGGTGAGGACCGCCCACAACCGTTTACCCGCGACAGAGGGTCCACGAAGATACACGAGGTCACACGAAGTGGATGGCTCTACATGGCGCGGGGCTTCGGAGCTGCCGGCCCTTTGGCCGGGGTCGGGGGTACAACCCCCTGGGGGCACCTGCGATGTCTCACTCCGGGTTCTGCCGTGTCTCAGACCGGTTGCGCCTGATTCCCGGGGGCGGTGTCACCGCCGCCGTCGCGGATCAGGGCGACCATCGACGCTCCGAGCAGGACCATGATGGCGGTAAGGATGACGATCAGCGACCGCTTGGGCTTGCTCTTCTTTTCCGGCACTACCGCCTTGTCGAGGATCTGAATCGTCGGGGAGTCCTTGGCCTCCTGCATTTTGGCCATCTCGTACTGCTGGGTGAGGAGCTCGAAGATGGTCTCTTGGACCTTCACGTCGCGCAGGAGGCGACCGTAGCGGAGGCCGAGGTCGGGGATCTGTTGGGTGGGGAGGAAGATGTCGCCGACGGCGCGTTCTCCCTGGCCCTGCTCCATGTCGCGGATGCGGATGCGCAGCTCGCGGATCTGGGTCCGGAGGCGGTCGACGTCGGGGTTGTTGCCGGAGGCGAAGCGCTGGGTGACGCCAAGCTTCACCTGGGCGGCCATGAGCTCCCCCTTGAGCTCGCCAAGGAGGTCGATCATTGATTTGGCCTGCTCATCCACCTGGATGGCGCCGTGCTTTTCCTGGAAGGCACGCAGGGCGTCCTCGGCGTTGGCGAGATCTTTGTTCACCTGGACGAGCCTCCCCTCCAAAAAGACTCGCTGCCGTGACGCCTCGGTGAGGTTGAGGTGACGGGAGAGCTGGTCGAGCTCGTCCACGAAGGCGTTGGTCATGGTGGCGGCGCGCTTCGGGTCGTGGTCGTCCACCTCCACGGTGAGGATGCCGCTCTTCTTGTCGACGGAGGCGTTGAGGTTGTCGAGGAGCTTTTTGCGCGCGTCGACGCGGTACTCGGTGTCGTAGACCTCCTGGAGCTTGAACTGGTCGAGGATCGGGTCGGTGATCGCCCGCGATTTGAGCATCCCGACCATGAGGTCGGCGTTGGTGGCGCCGCCCAGGGCAGAGCCGGCAAGGGCCGCCAGCCCCCCCAGCTTCCCCGAGAGGGCAGCAGCGATGCCGCCACCCGACTGCTCCATGGGCGGCAGGATGCGGGCAGTGGCGGTGTAGGTCTTGGGAAGGATGAGGCTAATGATCGCCGCAACCACCGCCGCGACGAGGGTAGCGGTGAGGATCATCCGCTTGTGGCGCAACAGCACCCGCCAGTACTCGCGCAGGTCGATCTCCTCTTCCTCCCACGGTGGTGGGTAGGGGGGGTACGGATACGGCGCCGCCCCCGCCGGGCCGCCACTCCACCCCGGCGGCGGTGCAGGCACCCCACCCGCCTCGCCCCCTCCAAGAGGCGCGGTGTGGGGCTCGGCGGTCTCGGGATCAGCAGGCACGATGGCGGTGGGGAGAGTGGCACCGCACCGAAGGGCGCGGCGAACAACGGCGGGAATTTGGTCAGGGCGAGGCGGGAGTGTAGCGACGTAGAGGTCCACGTCACCACCCTGAGCTGCATCGTCGCGGCGAGAACCGAAGAGGCGGATGTCGCGAACCGACCCGGCGGCGGCCGCACGGATGAGGCTCACGATCGTCCTCACCTCAGTGGGTCGAATGCGCATCTTCGATCCGCTCAATCCGCCAGCCCGTGCTTCGTCACGAGGTAGCGCTCGACTCCCTGCGCCACCGAGACAAGCTCCGGAACGTCCGTACAGCCGTACCTACCCATCAACCGTTCAAACGGGCTTTCGCCGTTGGCACACGTCACTCGCCGCCCAGGTCGCGGAGCTGCGCGTGGAGGGCGTCGTTGGTGGGGTCGACCCTGAGGCCGCGCTCGACATAACGGCGGGCACGGCCGCGGGCGCCCTTGGCGGCAGCGATCTTTCCCCAGCGGCCGTAGGTGTCGGCGATCTCGCGCAGCTCGGCCTTGGCGTCGCCGTTTTTCGGGTCGCGCTTGAGGATCTCGCGCAGGGTCTCCACCGCGTTGTCCCCGGGCGGCGAGGTGAGACGGTCGTCGGCGTGCTGGCGGCGGGCGACGCCGAGGAGCTGGGCGATCTCGGGGGACACGGCGGTGGCGGCGGGCGGTGGCTGCGGTTGTTCTTCCTGCACCGCCGGTCGCACCCAGACGTAGACGAGGAGCAGGGAGACTGCGGCCACCAGCGGGTAGAACCAGCCGAAGCTGCGGCGTGGAGGACGCAGGTGTGGCGGCCCCTCCGCCCCCTTGCCGGTGATGAATGCGGGCTCACCGATGGTCGTGCGCCACCTCTGCTGTTGCCGTCGTGGAGCCATGGTGGCGGAGGATAACGCGGATGATCAGGAGAGTGGGTAGCGCCGGTTGCGGGTAGGAGCCGGCTCCTGCCGGCGATTCCGGCCCACCGGGCCGGCGGGGCCGGCGGCCCCGATCGCGAGCGGGAGCTCGCTCCTACCGCGGTCCCGCGAGCCCGGCGCCACATCCAGCGGAAATTTGGTAGGAGCCGGCTCCTGCCGGCGATTCCGGCCCACCGGGCCGGCGGGGCCGGCGGCCCCGATCGCGAGCGGGAGCTCGCTCCTACCGCGGTCCCGCGAGCCCGGCGCCACATCCAGCGGAAATTTGGTAGGAGCCGGCTCCCGCCGGCGGCGCCTTTCTCTGTCTGGCCACCGTCGCCACAATGGGCCTCCCCGTGACCCCTGAGGAGCACCACCCATGAGCACATCATCATCCGAAGCGACCACCCTCACCGCCTTTACCGTACAGGAGGATGGCCAGATCCATATCGAGTGGGCAGACAACGCCGCCTTTACCTTCCCGGCGAGCTGGATCCGTTTCCACTGCGCCTGCGCCCACTGCGTGGACGAGTGGGCCGGCACCCGTCTGGTAGACCCGGCAACCATCCCCGCGGACATCGTCCCGAAGAAGGCGACGCCGGTGGGCAACTATGCGGTCCAGATCGTCTGGTCCGACGGCCACGACACCGGCTACTACGGCTACGACTCCCTGCGTGCGATCCCCCCGGCACCGGAGGACTGGGACGCCTACCTGGCCGGGGAGAAGGCGTGGCCGAAGGACGAGGGGGCAGTGGCGTGAAGCTCCCTGCCGATCGCCCCTTCCCCACCTGCCACTTCCACCCTGGCCAGATCATCCGCCACCGGCGGTATGGCTACCGCGGGGTGATCGCCTCCGTCGACGCGACCTGCGAGGCGAATGAGGAGTGGTACGAGCACAACCGGACCCAGCCGGGCCGCGACCAGCCGTGGTACCACGTGCTGGTGGATGACGGCGACCACACCACCTACGTGGCGGAGGAGAACATCGCCACCAGCGACGATGTGAGCCGCGTCCGCCACCCGCTGGTGCGCCGCTTTTTCACCCTCTACGCCAACGGCCGCTACTACCAGGGGGTGTCGCTCAACTGAGGCTCGGCGTGTGAGCCGGCCACACGAACCGCTCCGATGCTCGCCGGCCTCGACCCGGCGGGGCCACGGTTGAACCGGTGCCCGGCCGGCATGGCCCTCGCCCCCA
>CAZRGD010000301.1:0-3750 GCA_964599505.1 uncultured Nitrospirota bacterium
TCTCCGCAGGTGACCCCCGAGGGCGCGGTGGCGGAGAAGCCGGCGTCGGCCGCGAAGGCAGCGGCGGAGCCCGCGGCGAAGGCGGCCGACACGGCGGTGCAGAAGGCGGCGGAGAAGAAGACAAAAACGAAGAAGGGGCTGCCGAAAAAGGAGCTGATCCTCGTCGGCTCCTCCTCACCCCACGTGGTGAGCGACGAGTCGATCCCCCGGATCATGTACACCGTCTGCATCGCCCTGGCGCCGGCGATCCTCGTGGGCGTCTACTGCTTCGGCCTCCAGGCGGTGAAGGTCCTGGCCCTCACCGCCGCCGCTTGTCTGGTCACCGAGGCGGGGTTGCAGCGTCTCATGGGGCGCAAGATCACCATCACCGACGGCTCCGCCCTGGTCACCGGCCTGCTGCTGGCGATGACCCTGCCGCCCAGCTCACCGTGGTGGATCTGCATCATCGGCGGGGTCCTCGCCATCGGGGTCGGCAAGCAGCTCTTCGGCGGGCTGGCCCACAACCCCTTCAACCCGGCCCTCATCTCCCGGGTGATCCTCCTCATCTCCTGGCCGGTGGAGCTCACCACCTGGATGAAGCCGGGCCAGGGATTTGCCAACCTTGGGGTCGACGTGGTCACCGCCGCCTCGCCCCTCGGGTTGATGAAGGAGGAGCTGATTCAGAAGGGCTCCATCCACGTGGTCTCCAAGTTCCACCTGGCCGACGGCCTCTTCGGTCTCAACCAGCTCGGCTCCCTCGGTGAGACCTCGGTGATCGCACTGCTTCTCGGTGGCCTCTTCCTCCTCTACCGCGGCTACATCACCTGGCACATCCCGGTGGGCTACGTCGCCGCGGTGGGGGCGATCGCCGCCCTCTTCTGGGGGATCGACCCCAGCCGCTTCGCTCCCCCCGTCTACCACATGATGACCGGCGGCCTCTTCCTCGGGGCCATCTACATGGCGACCGACATGGTCACCTGCCCGGTGACCAACCGCGGCATGCTCATCTTCGGGATCGGCTGCGGCATCCTCACCTACTTCATCCGTACCTTCGGCTCCTACCCCGAGGGGGTCTCCTTCGCCATCGTCATCATGAACGGCGCGGTGCCGCTCATCGAGCGGTGGGTCCGGCCGCGCACCTACGGCCACAACCTCTCCGCGGCGTAAGCCACAACCCCTCAACGCCCTGAAGAGACCCTACTCATGGTCAGCATTAACCGACTCGTCCTCGCCCTGATGGTGGTCGCCGTCGCCTCCGCCGTCCTGCTGGCGGAGCTCAATGGGATCACCGCGCCGAAGATCAAGGCGAGCCAGATCGCCTACAAGCTGAAGGCGGTGAAGAGGGTCCTGCCGCCCTACGACAACCACCCGGCGGCAGATCGCCGGGTGGTGCCGGCGAAGGTCGAGGGGCCGGCGACGGTGAAGGTGGAGCGGGACGAGGATCGCGGCAAGGACGGGGTAGTGGTTTACCCCGCCTACCATGAGGGCAAGCTGGTCGGAGAGGCCTTCTCGGTGGTCAGCCACCAGGGGTTCGGCGGTGACATCGAGCTGCTCCTCGGGGTGAGCCCCGAAGGGCGGATTACCGGGGTCGCGGTAATCAACCACACCGAGACGCCGGGGCTGGGGGCGAAGATCGTCTCCGCGGCCACCTGGAAGGGGAAGGCGGAGCTCGTTGGGCGTTCGCTTGCCGACTCCCTGCAGGTGAAAAAAGATGGGGGTGAGATCGACGCCATCGCCGGCGCCACCATCTCGCCGCGCGCCGTATGCGGGGCGGTGAAGGCGGGGCTGGAGGCGTACGCCCACCTCCTCAAGGGCAAGATCCCCGACACGCCGCCGGCTGCCGCCGCGGCCACCGAAGCGAACCGCTCAGGAGCCCACTCATGAAGTACAGCGAGGTCTTCACCCAGGGATTGTGGAAGGAGAACCCCACCCTCCGCATGATGCTCGGCATGTGCCCGGTCCTCGGGGTCTCTACCTCCGGCTCGGACGCCTTCGGCATGGGGGTGGCCACCCTCGCGGTCCTCGTCGCCTCCAACCTGGTGGTGGCCATGGTCAAGGATTACATCCCCGCCCAGGTCCGTATCCCCGCCTACATCCTGGTGATCGCCTCCCTGGTGACCGCGGTGGATATGTCGATGGCGGCGTGGTTCTTCGAGCTCCACAAGACCCTCGGCCTGTTCATCCCCCTGATCGTGGTGAACTGCATCATCCTCGGCCGTGCCGAGGGGTTCGCGGCAAAGAACACGGTGTTTGCCTCGATCATCGACGGGCTGGGCATGGGGCTCGGCTTCACCCTCTCCATCACCGTCCTCGGCTGCTGCCGCGAGCTCCTCGGCAACGGCTCCATCTTCGGCATGTCGCTCGTGGGTGGGGGCTTCAAGCCGATGCTCCTCATGGTCCTGCCGCCGGGCGCCTTCCTCATGCTCGGCTTCCTCGCCGCCGGCATGCGGCGGGTCGACATGACCCTGGAGGCGCGTTCGCGCAGCCGGGCGGAGGACCGTCGCAAGCGCGCTCTGGATCTCGCCACCGGCGGTGCGCCGTTGCCGATGCCGCCGGGCTTCGAGTAGCCACTGTCGATTCGTCGCGCCACCGTGTTGCGCCGCATCCGGGTCTTGCCCCTCGTCCTCGCGGTTGCCTTGGGGGGCGTCTCCACCGGCTGTAGCCTTCCCTACCTCGCGGACACCGCGGCCCACCACCTGGCGCTCCTCGCCCACCGGCGGCCGATCGCCGAGGTCATCGCCGACCCGGCGACTCCGGCCTCTCTGCGCGACCAGCTCCAGGGTGTTGAAGCGGTGCGCGCCTTCGCCCGCACCCTCGGCCTGAAGGTCGACGACAACTACGCCGCCTACGTCGACGTCGGCCGGCGGTACGTCACCTACAACCTCTCCGCCTGCCCCGCGGACCGCTTCGCCCCGTACGAGTGGCACTTCCCCTTCGTCGGCGCGGTCCCGTACAAGGGGTACTTCCGGCTGACCTGGGCGAAGCGCGAGGAGCGGCACCTGCGCGACGCCGGCTACGAGACCTACCTGCGCGGCGTTCCCGCCTACTCTACCCTCGGCTGGCTCGCCGATCCCGTCTTCTCCACCATGATCGGCGGCGACCCGTACGGCCTCGCCGACACCCTCTTCCACGAGCTCACCCACGCCACCTGCTTCATCAAGGGGCAGGTCCCCTTCGACGAGACCCTGGCCACCTTCGTCGCCGAGCGCGCCACCCTCGCCTTCGCCGCCGCCCAGACCGCGCCCGGCTCGCCCACGGTGGCGCGGCTGGAGCGCGGCTACGCCGAGGCGCACCGCTTCGAGGGGCTCGTTCACCAGCTCTACGGACAGCTCGACACCCTCTACCGTGAGGCGCCCCCGGAGGTGGCCGCGCGACGCGAGAAGATCTACGCCGACTTCCGCGCCCGTCTCCACGATCCGGCAACCGGGATCAGCTCCCCCGGCTACCAACAGTTCGCCGACGTACCCCTGAACAACGCCCGGCTGCTGGCCTACCACCGCTACCACGGCGGCAGCGCCGAGCTCGCGGCGCTGCTTGCCCGCGAGGGGGGGAGCGTGAAGCGGCTCCTCGCCCGCCTCGTCGCCCACAAGGGCGAGCTACGCGAGGCGCCGCTGGAGCGGATCCGCACCTGGCTCCGGGAGAGCGAGGCGCCTGTCGAGCCTTGATGCCCCCACGCCCCCCTCCCGGCGGCGGTGGTGCGGGTCGGGCAGGTTTCAGGTAGGAGCCGGCTCCCGCCGGCGATCCGGCCCGAAGGGCCGGCGGGGCCAAAGG
>CAZRGD010000302.1:0-3745 GCA_964599505.1 uncultured Nitrospirota bacterium
GTGCACATTCCAGCACCGAGCTGGTTCCAGACACCCCCACCCCAACCCTCCCCCGGAGGGGGAGGGGGCCGATGGGGCTCCGCTGCGCAGGGAAGGACGGCGTAAACCCTGGATCCGACAAACTCCAAGGCGGAGCTCTCATCGTGGTGAATCCCCCCAATAGCGTTGCACGGCGGACGACTCCGGGTAGACTGATCCCCGCGTTCATCCACTTCATCGTAGGAGGTCCCCATGCGTCGCCTCGCCCTCGTTGCCCTCATCCCCCTGCTGCTTGCGGCGTGCGCCACCTCGGTGAAGCGGATCGACGTGGAGGAGATCAAGGATGTCTCCGGTCGCTGGAACGACACCGACTCGCAGATGGTCGCCAAGGCGATGATCCAGGAGGCCCTGTCGCATCCGTGGGTCGACCAGTTCCGCCGCGCCCACGGCGACGCCCAGCCGGTGATCATCGTCGGCGCGATCCGCAACCGCTCCACCGAGCACATCGACACCCACACCTTCGTCAACGACCTCCAGCGGGCGATCCTCAACTCCGGTGACGCGACCTTCGTCGCCGGCCCGGGGGAGCGGGAACAAATCCGCGAGGAGCGCGACGCCCAGGCCGGCTTCACCGAGGACAAGTCCCGCTCCTTCCACGGCAAGGAGAGTGGCGCCGACTACATGCTCCTGGGCTCGGTCAACTCGATCGTCGACCAGGCAGGAAGGCGGGCGGTGGTCTTCTACCAGGTGAACCTGGAGCTCATCGACATGCGCACCAACCGCAAGGTGTGGATCGGGGATAAGAAGATCAAGAAATACGTGAAGCGACCCGCTGCCCGCCTGTGAGGCGTCGGTGACTGCCCGCCGCGGGCGGCCGCGCGCCGCGTCGACGGCGGCGCCCCGCCTCGCCCTTCTCCTCGTCGTCGCCACCCTTGGCGCCTGCGCCGGCCGCGCCACCCTGCGCGCGTCGGTGGCCGACCTCTACGCCGGCCGCACCGAGGCCGCCGACACGGCCCTGGCCCGCTACGGCAAACGGGTGGGGGGGAACGACCGCCCCCTCTACCTCCTCGACGCGGCGGTGGTGAAGCAGCTCCGTGGTGAGTACGCCGAGTCCAACAAACTCCTCGCCGAGGCGGACCAGCGGGTGGAGGCGGCGGTCACCAAGAGCGTCTCGCGCGAGGCGATCTCCTTCCTCGTCAACGACCAGACCCGGCCGTACACCGGCCACCCCTTCGAACAGCCACTGATCTCGTACTACAAGATGCTCAACTACCTCCTCCTCGACGCCCCGACCGAGGCGGCGGTGGAGGCACGGCGGCTCGATCTGCGCCTGCAGGCGGTGGGCCGGTACCTCAAAGGCCCCAACTTGACTCGCGAGGTCGGCTACCTGCGCCACTTCGCCGGCATCGTCTACGAAGCGGCGGGTGAGGCAAACGACGCCATGGTGAGCTACCGCCTCGCCCTGGCCGCCTACGAAGAGGGGGGCGGCGCACCACCGGAGTTGGTGGCGGCGGCGCTGCGCCTCACCCACCGCCTCGGCCTCAACGACGTGGGAGCAGAAATCGCCGCCCGCCACCCAAACATCGATCCCGCCCCGGAGACGGCGGAGGCGGTGGTGGTCGTCCACGCCGGCCGCATCCCCCACCGGCGGACCGAGTCGGTGATCGTTCCGGGCGGCCAAGGCTTCCCGGTGCGTCTGTCGCTCCCCGGCCTCACCGGCGGTGGCGGCGGGAGGCGCCGGGTGGTGGCTCGTACGCCGGAGGGAAGGGTCACCGTCCCGGCGGCCGTGAGCCTCGCCGACGCGGCGCGCGCCGACCTCGCCGCGGCGCGCGTCCGCGACATGGCGCGCCTGGTGGCCCGCGCCGTGGCCAAGGAGGTGGTGGCGCGCAAGGCACGCCGCGACGGCGGTGACGTCGCCGGCCTCCTGGTGCGGGTGGTGAACATCGCCACCGAGGTTGCCGACACCCGCTCGTGGGAGGCGCTGCCCGCCACCCTCTATCTCGCCCGCATCCCCCTGTCGCCCCCCTCTGCTACGGTGGAGGTCATTGTGGATGGCCATACGGTGGTCAGCCGCCAGTTGGCAGTGGAGGCGGGAAAGTTCTATCTAGTGAAGGCACGTCTCTTCTAAATCTACCCTCGTCGTGGGCGACGCCACCGCACCACCGCCCTCAGGGAGAGCCCCATGCATCCGGTCGTACGCACCACCCTCCTCACCCTCCTCGCCATCACCCTTGCCGGCGGCCTCGCCTGTAGCCACAAGCGCCCCCTGCGCGAGGGGCTGACCATCCCGGCCCCCGACGCCACCCGCCTCTCCCCGGCCGCCCTGCCCGAGGTGAAGGAACGCAAGCGGCCGCCCAAGTGGCTCGACCATCCACGTGAGAAAGGCGACGACCTCTACGGCGTCGGGATGGTGAAGGGGCGCGGCAACCGCGATGTCGACCTCTACCGGGTGCAGGAGGCGGCCGAGCATTCGGTGGCCGAGTGGCTCCGCGGCCGGGGCATGCGAGTCGAGTCACCGCGTGGCCTGGTGACGCCGCTCGACGTCGAGCTGCGCGCCGTCTTCTTCGAGAAGATCGCCCACAACAAGCGCAGTGACACCTGGTACTGCCTCGCCCGTCTCGACCGCGACGCCGAGGCGGACTACCTGAAGCGCCAGAGCAAGGCGGAGAACAAACGGCTCGCCACGGCGCGCAAGCGGCTCGACGCGAAGGAACCGGCGGCGCGCGTACGCGCCGCCCTGGCCGTCCTCTTCCACCTCGACCGGCGCGCCGAGTATCGCGCCCAGTACCGCGCCCTCACCGGCAAGGGGCTCGACGTCCCACGCAAGCTGCGTGTCGACCGCCTGGAGCCGACGGCGCGCGACCTCCTCGCCGCCTACGGCGTACGCCTCAACACTACCGGAGACGCGATCGACGGCCTCACCGAGGCGGTCGCCGGCGCCCTGGAGCGCCTCTCCCTGCGCCCCGGCTCCACCGGCAAGGGCGAGGTCTCGGTACGCATCCACCGGCGTGAGCAGTGGGCCGGCACCCGTCCCTTCGTCTACCTCGACGGTGAGATGCGCGTCGACCTGGAGGGGCCCACCGGTCCGGCCCGGATGGTGCCCCTGCACGCCAAGGGGTCGGGCACCGACCTGCCGGAGGCGGAGGTCCAGGCGGCCCGCAAGCTCGGTGAGGCGGCGGCCCGGAGCCTGATCGGGACGGCGCGGCGGATTGCCGAATAGGTGGCGAGCCCCGCCCGCATCAGGGCGCCGTGTGAACCGCCCATGATCCGTCTTCCTCCCATAATCGTCGGCTCGCCTGGCTTCACCACGGGGGACACGGGGAGGCTTGGGGGGCAAAGGAACGACGTCGCCCCATCCAGACGGATCGCGAAAGTGGGTGGCCAGTGGGGTGGTCTCCGCCCTCGGTGTTATTCCAGCCAGGTCTTCACCACAGAGGGCTCAGAGGACGCAGAGGGGGTGTTCGCCCGCAGCGGGTGCGACGCGAACCGCGAGGGGTCTGGATGGGGCCTCACCGATTTGGCAAAGACCGCTTTCACCATGAAGAGCATGAAGGCCATGAAGGGTAGGAACCGACCCTTCATGGCCTTCATGGTGGTCTCCTGCCGGGTGAGCTGGAGGCCCAGTCATGGCGCATGAGCCGTCCGCAGCTCGAGATGAGACCTCTGCGTCCTCTGAGCCCTCTGTGGATCAGCGGAAACAAGATGTGGCAACTGACCGTAGGGTCGGCAGAGGCCGACCGACGCCGTCATCTCAAGAAGGTACGGT
>CAZRGD010000303.1:0-3744 GCA_964599505.1 uncultured Nitrospirota bacterium
CGCCGCCGCCGGCAGGGCGGTGGCGAGGCAGAGGGTGAGAGTGGTGAAAAGGGGGGTAAAGAGAGATCGCATAGTTGCCTCCGAAGGGTCTGGGGTTTGATCTGAAATGTGCGGCATGCACGCTCTTTCCGAGTCACAAGCAATTCTCATGCCGAGTGTCACCTTTATGCGCAACATGTTGTAATTTTTACATTCGCAACTTTTGAGCCAGCGCCGCGGACCGAGGCGAGTCTCAATGTGAGACAGCCACATCCGGGCTCCGCGGGGTCGGTGCTCCCTCGCCGCGCGGGTAGGGGTCGAGGGGGACGACGACCACCGACGGCGCGGGGCCTCCTGGCCCCACCCTCACGAGGCGACCGCCTCCTCCGAGGGGGAGAGGAGGAGTCGGCGCGCCTCGCGTTCTAAGGGGGATACCTCGGCTAATGCAGGTGGCGTGCCAGGTGGGCGAAAAACCGAGAAAAAGGTGGTGTTCCCTTATTCTTCAGTCATTTGCACAAAATCCGGCGCCACGCGACAGCCCCGAAATGGAAACTGGAGTTTCCGTTTCGGGGGGTAGAAATGGAAACTCGAGTTTCCATTTCTGTGAGGATCAGCGGAAACAGCAATGCAGGCCGAGATGGCACCGTCCACAGGGCGGGCCGCGGCGTGGCACTAGGGTCAGGTCTTGTATTGCAACACTAATGCCCATCTGCCCATCCTCCTCTGTGTCCTCTGTGATCTCTGTGGCGAGAAAACTTTCTGGGTGTTTTGCCACAGAGGACACAGAGATCACAGAGGAGGCTTCAGGCTCAGGTCTTGCGTGGCACAATTTCCTCCAGAAATGTTGCGATGCAAGACCTGACCCCGAAACTTTCACGGCAACGACGGCGATGGCACCATCGCCGCGGCCCCGCCTCCAACTGCCTTCTGCCTACTGCCCCTCACGCCTCCACGGCGACGCCGGCGGTCTCCAGCTTGCCCTTGAGGCGCAACAGCGCCTTGGTGTGAATCTGGGAGATGCGCGACTCGGTGACTCCAAGGACGACGCCGATCTCCTTCATGGTGAGCTCGTCAAAGTAGTAGAGGGAGACGACGGTGCGCTCGCGCGGCGGGATGAGGTCGAGCTCGTGCTCGATCACCTCCTTCACCCACTGCTCGTCGAAGGCGTCGGCGGCATCGGGGGCCTCCGGGTCGGTGATCGAATCCTGCAGGCAGCGGTCGTCGTCGTCGTCGCGGTCGAAGGAGTCGTTGAGGGAGATGAGCGGCAGCCCCTGGGCCTTCGATTCGAGGATGGTGAGCTCGCCGACGGTGAGGCCAAGCTCCGCCGCCACCTCGTCGTGGGTCGCCGGCCGGCCGTAGACCTGCTCCAGGCGGGCATAGGCCCGCGCCAGGGTGTTGATCTTCTGGCGCACCGAGCGCGGCACCCAGTCCTGGGCGCGGAGCTCGTCGAGCATGGAGCCGCGGACGCGAATCTCGGCGTAGGTCTTGAACTGGATGTTGCGCGACAGGTCGAACTTCTCGATCGCGTCGATCAGCCCCAGGACCCCGGCGTTGATCAGCTCCTCCAGCTCGATGTGCGACGGCAGCCGCGCCGCTACCCGGTGGGCGATGTACTTGATCTGCGGCGCATACAGCAAGATGAGCTCGTTGCGCAGCGCCACGGGGCGGCCACTGCCCTCGGCCAGGTACGCTCTGATTGTGTCCATCATGGTCTTGTCTCCCGGGTGAGTACTTTTTTGTGAGGCCTACAAAGCGGGACCGGCGGCCTCGGGGGTCCAGAGGCGGCGCCAGAAGAACTGGATGTTTCCCTTCGGGAACATCGACGCGGGGGAGCGGTCGATCTCCTTGGCGAGCTCGCGGAAGTGGCGGCTGGAGATCGCCTCGGGGTAGCGCTCGGTGACGAGCTGCTGGTCACGCACCGAGCGGGAGAGCTTGTCGTCGTGGGGAATGAAGCCGGCGAACTCGAGGCGGATGGTGAGGAAGCGGTCGCACACCGTGGTGAGGTGGCGGAAGACCGACAGGGCCTCGCGCTCGCCGCTCGCCTGGTTGACGATCAGCTTGAACTCCTTCTCACCGTGCTGGCGGCTCATCACCTTGATGAAGGCGTAGGCGTCGGTGAGCGAGGTGGGCTCGGGGGTCGCGACGACGCAGATCTCCTGGGCGGCCATGGAGAAGAAGCAGACGTTGGCGGCGATCCCAGCTCCCGTGTCGATGATGAAGACGTCCACCGGCTCGTCGAGCTCGTCGAGCCCGGCGAGGAAGCGGAGACGGTCCGCCTCGGAGAGGTGGGTCAGCTCGGAGAGCCCCGAGGGCGCCGGCAGGATGCGCATGCCGCCGGGACCGGTGATGAGGATCTCTTGCAGGGTCGCGTCGCCGCGCAGGCAGTCCTGCAGGGTGAGGGCCGGGTTGAGGCCCAGCAGGACGTCGATGTTCCCGAGGCCGAGGTCGGCGTCGAGGACGAGGACATTGAGGCCGCGCTCGCACAGGGCGTAGGCGAGGTTGGCGACGATGTTGGTCTTGCCGACCCCCCCTTTACCGGAGGTGACGGAGAGGACCTTGACGTGGGTATCCCGGCGGCTGGAACCGGCGAGGTCGAGTGGGCTCATCTTTATTCCTTGTCGGACAAGCAAGTAGCGACTAGAGGATTCTTTGAGACGGCGGCTTGATTCGTTGAAACGGACCCTTCGGCACCGCCCCTGGCCGTCCCCCGGCGGGTCACCAGGGTGCGAAGGAGGTCGAGGTTGGCGTCGGTGAGGTCCTCGGGGAGCTGCCGGCCGGTGGTCAGCCAGCTCACCGGCAGGGCGGTCTCCGCGGCGATCGCCGCCACCTGGCCGAAGGAGGCGGCCTCGTCCACCTTGGTGAAGGCGAGGCGGTCGAGGCCGATGGTGCGGTGGGCGGCAACCTGGCGGCGCATCTCGGGAAGCGCCGTGGCCGCCGGCAGGAGCAGGTGAACGACGGCGCGCCGTGCCAGCCCACGCAGGAGGGCGGCGAGGTCGGGCTGTTGCTCCACATCGACGCTGGTGGCCGGGCAGTCGACGAGACCGAGGCAGTGAGGGGGGAGACGATCCAGCGCCGTGTCGAGGGCGGCCGCGTCGCTCACCCGGGTCAGGGGCAGGCCGAAGACCTCGGCATAACGGCCGAGCAGCGCCGCCCCCTCGGGACGGGCGGAATCGAGGGTGATGAGGTGGACCGGGATGCGGTGGAGCTGCTTCGCGCGCAGGGCGAGCTTCACCACCAGGGTCGACTTGCCGGCGCCGCTGGAGCCAAGCAGGGCGTGGACCTCGCCCGCCCCCGCCTCGGGAACGCAGGTGATCGCCGTGCCCATCGCCTCGGCGAGGCGCATCAGCGGGGTCTCCCCCGCGGTGGCCGGCCGTTCGGCGTAGGCGGCCTGCAGCCGCCCACCCCAGTGGCGTGCGGCGATGGAGTCGAGGCCGGCGACGGCGAGCTCGGCGAGCAGACGCGGGTCGACCTCGCCCGCCGCCATCGGCTGCGGCGCCTGGGTCGCGGCGACGAGGGTGTCGACCTTGCGATCGAGGGCGATGAGGGCGGCGGTAATCGCGATGAGCTCGTTCGGCGCCGGTGTGGAGGAAACCACGGTGGCAACGACGGGCAGTTCGGCGTGCGCCGCACCGATCTGCCGCACCGCCTCCGCCACGGTGTCGAGGCGCTGCTCCAGGTCGGCGATAGCCGGATGGGCGATGGTGTCGAGCGACGCCGCCGGGTCGGGGCTCGTCGCCTGGGTGGCCGGCGGCGCCGGGTGGGGAT
>CAZRGD010000304.1:0-3730 GCA_964599505.1 uncultured Nitrospirota bacterium
GGGCCAGGGTGGCGAAGCGATCGCCGCGCGCTCCGTAGTTGGCGAACTGGTCGAAGCTGGCGCACGCCGGGGCGAGAAGGACGGTCTGGCCGGGGCGGGCGACGGCGGCGGCGCGGGCGACGGCCGCGGCCATCTCACCTACCTCTTCCACGGCGCAGCAGCCGGCCAGCGCCGCGCCGATCTCCGGCGCGGTCTCGCCGATGACGAGCACGTGGGTGCAGGCGTGCGCCACCGCCGGCCGGAGCGACGCGAAGCCGCCCCCCTTGGAGGAGCCACCGGCGATGAGGATGACTTCGCCATCCGTGAAAGAGGCGAGGACCGTTTCCACCGCGCCGACGTTGGTCGCCTTCGAGTTGTCCGCGAAGCGGACGCCGCCTTTCTCCGCCACCACCTCGCCGCGGTGGGCCAGGCCGGTGAAGCGGCGCAGGGTGGCGGCGATCGCCTCCGGCGCCGTCCCCCACGCCAGGGCCATGAGGGCGGCGACGAGGCCGTTCGCCTGGTCGTGGCGCGAGCGTAGGGCCATCTCGCCCACCTCCACGAGGGATCCGGTGAAAGCGTCCGTCTCGAACCACAGGGCGCCCGCCTCCAGGCGCGCGGCCCCCTCGGCCCCCTCCAGGGTGAAGCCGAGGCGGCCGGCCGCCCACGGCGCGAGGGTTTCGTCGTCGAGGTTGACGATCCCCACGTCGCCCGCCTCCTGGTTCTCGAAGATCCGTGCCTTGGCGGCGGTGTAGGCGGCGAGGTCCGGGTAGCGGTCCTCGTGGTCCGGGGTGACGTTCAACAGGGCGGCGATGCGCGGCCGGAAGTGGACGATCGATTCGAGCTGGAAGCTGGAGAGCTCCACGACGCACGGGCCGGGCTCGCCGTCGAAAAGCGCCTCGACGAGCGGCGTGCCGATGTTGCCGCCCAGGCTCGCCGGTTCGCCCGCCTCCTTCAGCATCGCATGGAGCCACGCCACGGTGGTCGACTTGCCGTTGGTGCCGGTGACCGCCAGGAGCGGCCGGTCGGTGTGGCGCGCGGCGAGCTCCACCTCGCCGATCACCGGGACACCGCGGGCGAGGAGCCCGGCCACCACCGGCGCGGTGCGTGGCACGCCGGGCGACAGGATCACCTCGTCGACCCCGGTGAAGCTGGCCTCCGGGTGGCCCCCGAGAAAGAGGTCGACGCCGGGAAGCGGCGGCACGGCGGGCTCCCCGGCGTCGGTGAGGCGCACGGCGGCGCCGGCGCGCACGAGGAAGCGCGCCGCGGCGACGCCGGAGCGGCCGGCGCCGATCACCGCATAGGTGCGGCCGGAGAGGTCGGGGAGGGGCATGGGTCCGGGAGGGGAGGGTAGTGCGGAGGGAGCGGCAGGGGACTCAGAGGGGCTCCGCCCCCTCGCTCAGAATGTCCAGGTGTCGCCGGTAGGCGTAGATGCGGTTGCGCCTGCGGCCGGTGATCTCGGAGACGACCCCGAGCCCCGTCAGGGCCTCTACCGCCTTCGCGGCGGTGGGGTAGGAGAGGCCGGTGGTCCGTTCGATCTCCCGGACGGCGAGGAGCGGCCGCGCGCACAGGGCGCGGAAGGTGCGCAGGGCGCTGCCCGCGCTGCGTCCCAGGGTGTGGACGCGCTGCTCATCCTCGGCGAACAGGTCCACCAGGCGCCTCGCGGTCTGCACCGCGCCGACCGCGGTCTCCTCCACCCCGGTGAGAAAGAAGGCGAGCCACCGCTCCCAGTCTCCCTCGCGCCGCACCCGATCGAGGAGGTCGTAGTACTCCGGGCGGTGCTCCTTGAAGTAGAGGCTCAGGTAGAGCAGGGGCCGGGAGAGGAGCCCCTCTTGGTGCAGGATGAAGGAGATGAGGAGCCGGCCGAGCCTGCCGTTGCCGTCGCTGAAGGGGTGGATGGTCTCGAGCTGGACGTGGGCCAGGGCGGCCTTCACCAGGGTCGGGTAGGGCTGGTCCGCGTCGTGCAGGAAGCGCTCCAGGTCGCCCATGCACGCCTCCACCCGGTGGGGGGGCGGCGGGACGAAGTGGGCGTCGCCGGGACGGGTGCCGCCGATCCAGTTCTGGCTGTGGCGTAGCTCACCCGGCTCACGGCGGCTGCCGCGACCGCTCTGCAGGAGGCGCGCGTGCATCTCCCGCAGGAGGCGGGTGCAGAGGGGGAACCCCTCGGCGAGGCGCTGTACCCCGTGCTCCAGGGCGGCCACGTAGTTGGAGACCTCCACCACGTCGTCGAGGGGGGCGCCGGGCGCCTCCTCCAGCTCGAAGAGGAGGAGGTCCGAGAGGGAGGACTGGGTCCCCTCGATCTGGGAGGAGAGCAGCGCCTCGCGGCGGACATAGCCGTAGAGGAAGATGTGCGGATCGGGCAGCAGCAGGGTGATACTGTCGAGCCGACCCAGGGCGAGGGTCGCCCGCTCCAGCAGGCGCTGGTGGTCCGGGGAGAGCTCCAGGGGCGGCCGCGGCGGCAGGGGGTGGGGCACGAAGGCGCGCACCGCCTCCCCGGCGGTGGTGGAGGTCTCGTAGCTCCCGGTGGGGCCGCGCTGCATGGGGGGTGGCTCCGATCTGCCTGTCGTTGTGGGGTGAAACTTGAATAAGGGGCGGTGCTATTAAAGAACTGTGGTCATAGCTTTAATAGCACTCCCCTCTCCTACCGTAGCTTCAGGGTCGACAGGGCGATGAAGCCGAGGACGATGGTGATGATCCACGCCCTCACGATCACCTTCGGCTCGGGCCACCCCTTGAGCTCGAAGTGGTGGTGGATCGGCGCCATCCGGAAGATCCGCCGGCCGAAGAGCTTGAACGAGGCGACCTGGAGGATCACCGACACCGCCTCGACCACGAAGAGGCCGCCGGCCACCGCCAGCAAGAGCTCCTGCTTCGCCAGGACCGCCACCGTCCCCAGGGCGCCGCCGAGGGCGAGCGAGCCGACGTCGCCCATGAAGACCGTGGCCGGGTAGGCGTTGAACCAGAGGAAGCCGAGCCCGGCGCCGATCACCGCCCCGAGGAAGACGGAGACCTCGCCCACCCCGGGGACGTAGAGGAGGTGGAGGTAGATGGCGAGCTTGGCGTGGCCGACGACGTAGGCGAAGAGGGCGAAGACCACCGCGCAGATGATCACCGGCATGATCGCCAGGCCGTCGAGGCCGTCGGTGAGGTTCACCGCGTTGCTCGCCCCGACGATCACCACCATCGCGAAGGGGATGTAGAGGAGGCCGAGGTCCGGGTGGAGGTTCTTGAAGAAGGGGACCGAGAGGAGTGTCGAGCCCTCCCCCGGGTGCAGGACGAGGAAGATGCCGACACTGGCGGCGAGGACGAGTTGGCCGCCGAGCTTGTAGCGGGCCGGGAGGCCGCGGGGGTCGTGGCGGACCACCTTCAGGTAGTCGTCGGCGAGCCCCAGGAGGCCGAAGCCGAGGGTCACCGCCACGATCAGCTCGAAGTACGGGTTCGACCACTTCCCCCAGAGGAGCGCCGTCACCCCGACGGCGAGGAGGATCATCGCCCCGCCCATGGTCGGGGTCCCCGCCTTCGGCAGGTGGCTCTCCGGGCCGAGCTCACGGATCGGCTGGCCGCTGGAGCGTGCCTGCATCGTGCGGATGAAGAATGGCCCCACCGCCAGGCTGATACCCAGCGCCGTGAGGACCGAGAGCATCGCCCGGAAGGTGATGTAGCGGAAGACGTTGAAGGCCGAGACGTGGTCCCGGAGTCCGTAAAGGAGGTCGCCTAGCATGGGGGGGGGCTCGCTACGCTCGCGGGGGTGGGG
>CAZRGD010000305.1:0-3728 GCA_964599505.1 uncultured Nitrospirota bacterium
CCTCGGTCTGGCCGATGCGGTGGATGCGCCCGAAGCGCTGCTCCAGGCGATTGGGGTTCCAAGGCAGGTCGTAGTTGACCATGAGGTGGGCACGCTGGAGGTTGATGCCCTCTCCCGCGGCGTCGGTGGCGACGAGGACCTGCACGTCGGGGTCGTGCTTGAAGGCCTCCTGGACCTTGAGGCGCTCTTCGCGCCCCAGGCTGCCGTGGATCACGACCACTGCGTCGGGGCGCCCGAGGAGGGTCTGGATCCGGCCCTGGAGGTAGTAGAGGGTGTCCTTGTGCTCGGTGAAGATGACGAGCTTCTGCCGGGGGGAGGGGGTGGGCTTCGGGTCCGGGTGGTTGCCGTACGGCGCCTCCTCTTCGCGAACCTCTCCGGCCAGGGCGGCCGGGGTAAAGATCTCGGAAAGGAGGTTGGCGACCTCCCTCCACTTGCGGTCCTCGCCGCCGCGGCGGACCGCCTGGGCGAGGCCTTCGAGGTGCCGCAGCGTGCCGATCTCGGCCTTGAGCTCGTCGATGGTCTGGGCCGCGGTGGCCTGGTCGAGGATCTCGGTCTCGGCGGCTTCGACCTCGCTCTCCGGGGCGTCTTCGAGGTCCTCGACCTCCTCCGCGTCGAGCAGCGGGAGACTGGCGGTGATGGCGCCGGGAACGGCGCCGCGCTGGAGGAGCTCCAGCTCGCGGAGACGGCTTTCGAGGCGCTCCTTGCGGCGGCGCAGCGACTGGTAGATGGCCTCCGGCGAGGAGGCGAGTCTGCGCTGCAAGATCATCAGCGCGAATCCGACGGTCCCGGCGCGCTTGTCGTTGACGAGGGCCTCGGCGCGGTTGAACTCCTCGCGGACGTAGTCGGTGACCTCTTTGTAGAGACAGGCCTCCGGCTCGGAGAGCTTGTAGGGAACGGTGTGCGCGATGCGCTCGGGGAAGAGCGGCGTGCCGTCGAACTTGAGCAGCTTCTCCTTGACCATGCGCCGCATCAGGTCGGTGACGTCGGCCTGGTGCACGCCGTCGCGGAAGCGACCCTCGAAGCGATCGCCGTCGAGCAGCGCCATGAAGAGCTGGAAGTCCTCCTCCTTCCCGTTGTGCGGCGTCGCCGTCATCAGCAGGAAGTGGCGCGTCAGTGTCGAGAGGAGCTGACCCAGCCGATAGCGCTTCGTGTACTTGACCTCGCCACCGAAGAAGGTCGCGGAGAGTTTGTGCGCCTCGTCGCAGACCACGAGGTCCCAACCACAACCCTCGGCACTGAGCTTCTCTTGCACCTCCTCGTTGCGAGAGAGCTTGTCGAGGCGGGCGATCACCAAGTGGTTTTCGAGGAACCAGTTGCCGGTGCGGGCGGCCTCGAGCTTGTCGTTGGTGAGGATGTCGAAGGGGAGCTGGAAGCGCCGGTAGAGCTCGTCCTGCCACTGCTCGGCGAGGCTGCCGGGGCAGACGACCAGGCAGCGCTGGAGGTCGCCGCGGGCGATGAGCTCCTTGATGAAGAGGCCCGCCATGATGGTCTTGCCGGCGCCGGGATCGTCGGCGAGCAGGAACCGGAGGGGCTGGCGAGGCAACATGGCCTCGTAGACCGCGGTGATCTGGTGGGGGAGAGGGTCCACGAGGGAGGTGTGGACCGCGAGGACCGGGTCGAAGAGGTGGGCGAGGCGGATGCGGTGGGCCTCGGAGACGAGCCGGAAGAGCTGCCCGTCGCCGTCGAAACTCCACGGCCGTCCCGCCTCGACCAGCTCAAGGCGAGGCTCGTCGTGGCGGTAGAGGAGCACATTGGCGACCTTGCCCGCCGGGTCCTTGTAGGTGAGCTCGAGGGCCTCGGAGCCGAACCACTGGACGTTGACGACGGTGACCGCGCACTCCGGGAGGATGCCGCGCAGAGCGGCCTGCGGCTGGAGCTGTTCGAGTGTCGTCATGAGTGGATCCCGATCCAAATTACATCGCCCACCCCGTCGCCGGTCTGGCGCGTGCTCTTTCTCAGCTCATGGGCACAGCGCACTGCCCCCTCCTACTGCTGACAAACTCAAGACCAGAACTCACTGTATACTACCCGGCCTCAGCACGTGACTGGCGACTGGTAGGACACGGGGTTCACCTCGGACATGATCCGAAGGTAGCCCCTGAGTTTCTGCTGCATCCGGGTCACACCCGGGTCAGGCTTCCAAGATGGCAACTTAGCCTTCAGCCGCCTCCCCCACCGCCGACCTCATTCGATCCAGCCTTTCGGCAAGCTGACGATCGTTCGCCGCCCGCAGCGTCAGCCGTCGCACCGCCGAGCTGATGCTCCCCACATCCCGGCCAAACCGCCGGCCGATTGCCGTGCCGGTTGATCCAGTGGGTATAGCGGAACGCCAGGTTCTGCATCGTCCGAGCCCGCTCCAACGAAACCCATCTCTCAATCTTGGAAGCCAGACCCCGGCACCAATGCCAACACGATGTTCGTGTCGAGGAGGAACAGCCGGTCGTTCATCCGATCGCCCGGAGCGCCTCAAGCAGCTCCTCGTCGTTCTCATCCCCGGGCCAGGTGCCGAAGAACGCCGAGACACCCGACGTCTCGTCCTGCGGGAAAAGCTGAGCTACTCGACCCCTCGCTCGTGACACGGGAGTGGCTTCGAAAAGGGTGTCGTTCTCGCCCGCCATCGCGATCGCCTCGACGTCCACGAGAAGCAGGCGACCCGAGGGTCGATAGTGCGCCATCCCCGAGACAACGACCTTCTCGCCGAAAAGCTCCTTGAGCGTCTCGGCGTCGTGGTCCTCCAGGCGAGCTGGAACCTTTGCCCCGTCAGGCAGTGTGAGCACGACGTCCGGCCGGGATGCGGAAATCGTATCCAGCGTCCCGGTAACGCGGACCGCCTGAGTGGGCGGAGTCTCATCTCTCAGCAGCTCCATCCTGGGGATGTGCTCCGGCTTGATGACGATCGGAGCCCTGCGCGCAGCGAGCCCGTCAATCTGTACGCCCTCGAATGGGCCTCTGGCTGCCCTGGCGAAGCGAACGCACGTGTCGAGGAGCGCACGATCCGCCATTACGTCGTCGGTCTCCCCCTCGACGATCGCGGCCAGCACATCGCCGAAGAGATCGACCGAGGTCCGCTTCGAGAGCTTCCTGTCGTGCTCGTCGAAAAGCGAGCATTGCCCGCCTTCGCTGAAGCGCGAAGGGTCTGCCTCCTCAAGGGTCGGGGCCTCGAGCGCAAGGACCGCCGACCCGGGTGAAAGGGCCGTGATCTGGATCTCGCACGCAGCCTCGAGCCATGCCGGCCGTGGCCCCTTCCGGATGCTCTCTCCCTCCACGAAGAAGCGAGTCGCCTGACGGGCTCCCTCAAGGAGCGCCCCCACCGTCTCATGAAGGATCGAGGCCGAGACGCGGAACTCGTCCTGAAAGCCACCCAGCAATGTGAGCCTGTGCTTGTTCATGGCGGCCTCCTTGTCATGCAGGACTCTACATAAATCTGCAGCTCCGTCGCAGGAGGGCGGCCTGAGCGCCGTGCAGCTCCCACAACCCTGACTATGCCACTCCCGGCTCGGGCAGTCATGGCGCTCTCTGCCGGCTCGCCGCGACGACGATCTTCGCCTCGATCTTTCGGTCTGGAGTGTTGAACGACAACTCCTTTGTCCGGTTGATCGGCTACGGTGGCGGCCATTTTTCTTCCTGTGGGAGGAGGCGAGATGGCGGTCACAGAGCAGCAGGTCAAAGTTTAGCACCCGGGTCACACCCGGATCAGGCTTCCAAGATTGGAAGATAGGTTTGTCGGG
>CAZRGD010000306.1:0-3716 GCA_964599505.1 uncultured Nitrospirota bacterium
AGCCGGATCGCCGCGGTGATCGCGGACCACATCCAGCAAAACGGCCCGGGCCGCCACCGTCTGGAGATCACCCTTTACCCACCGGAGCTCGGCCGGGTGGAGGTCCACATGGTGGTGGGCCACCACTCGGTCCACGCCCACCTGATGGCGCAGAGCGAAGCGGGGCGTGACGCCCTCGCCCAACACATTCCCTCCCTGCGTGAACAGCTCGCCGCCCATGGTTTCACCGATGCCCAGGTGGGCGTCGACCTCTCCGGACGGGGCGGAGAACAGCGGTCGCGCCGACAGCCCCCCGCCGCCCGCCGCCCAACCCCCGCCGCGGTGGAGGAGATCGCCACCGCCACCCCACACCGGTCGCACACCGCCCGCCGGCTACTCGACCGCCGTGCCTAGGAGCCCCCCATGCAGATCCCCAACGTCGCCTCCACCTCCACCACCGCCGCACCGTCGACCACCAACGGCCAGGGGCAGGTGGACAAGCTCCAGTTCCTCAAGCTCCTCACCACCCAGCTCCAGTACCAGGACCCCCTGAACCCGATGGACAACACCCAGTTCACCGCCCAGCTCGCCCAGTTCTCCTCCCTGGAGCAGCTCACCTCCCTCAACAATGGGATGGACTCGCTCATCGCCGCCCAGGCGGGGACGGCGAACCTCCAGGCACTCTCCTACCTTGGCCACCAGGTAGCGGCGCCTACCGACCACCTCAGCCTCCCGGAGAGCGGCGACGCCCCGTTCCAGATCCAGCTCCCCGACGGCGCCGATGACGTGGTGGTCACGGTACGCAACGCGAGCGGCTCGGTGTTGGCGACGAAGCACCTCGGGGCGCTCTCTCCCGGCCTCCACACCGCCGTCTGGGACGGCCAGACGAACGACTCGGTCCGCGCCGCCGCCGGCGACTACGCCGTGGAGGTGGGGGCGATGGACAGCGACGGCAACCCGGTGGCCGCCCGGCTCTTCGGGAACCAACAGGTGACCGGCATCGACCTCTCCGGCAGTGAGCCGGCGGTCCTCACCCCCAGCGGCAGCGTGCCCCTCTCGCAGGTGGTCCAGCTCACGGAGTGAGCACCGGCGCAACAGATGCAACCGCAATCTGGGAGATGAAACGACGCCATTGGAGATCAATGAAGACGGGGCTAGGGGTTAGGGGCTAGGGACTAGGGGAGGACGGCCCTGCGGGCCGAACGAGATGACGATGAAAACCACCGACGAAACAAACCGCTGGCCGCGCAACGGCCAACCATCCCTAGGAGCCTGTCGGACTTATGCACGATCTACTACGGGAAAGCGGATCTCGGCCAGAATCGTGCCCCGTTCTTCGTTGTATAGGCCCACTATGCGCCTCGAACGGGGCGCAATTCTGGCTCGAGCCCGCTTTCCCTCGCGACGATCGCATAAGTCCGACAGACTCCTAGCCCCTAATCCCTAGCCCCTAACCACTAACCACTAACCCCTGCGAGCACAGCTCGCCGAAGGAGTCCCCCATGTCCATCCTCTCTTCCCTCTTCTCCGGCATCAGCGGCCTGAACACCAACGGCAACGCCATGGCGGTGATCGGCGACAACATCGCCAACGTCAACACCATCGGCTTCAAATCGACCTCGGTGACCTTCGAGGACCTCCTCGGCGCCAGCGTCGGCCAAGGCAACGCGATCGGCGCCGGCACCACCCTCTCCAGCCTCAACTTCGACTTCAACCAGGGCGCCTTCGAGACCACCGGCGTGGCCACCGACCTGGCGATCGACGGCAAGGGATTCTTCGTCGTCGCCAAGGAGGGCTCCAACTACTTCGCCCGCGCCGGCCGCTTCCACTTCGACAAGGACGGGGTGCTGATCAACAACGCCGGCTACCACGTCCAGGGATTTCAGGCCGACGAGAACGGCAACGTCACCAGCCAGGTAGGCGATCTGAGCATCGACCACAATGCCCCACCCCAGGCGACCACCGATGTCAACGTCGCCGCCAACCTCGATTCCCGGGTCACGACCCCGGCCGCCTTCGACATCAATGACACGGCGGCTACCGCCAACTTCTCCACCACCCTCTCGATCTACGACTCCCTCGGCAATTCCCATTTCCTCAACCTCTTCTTCCGCAAGGCGAGCCCGCTGAACTGGGAGTGGCACGCCGCGGTCCCGAAGGATGACGTCAGCAACCCCCTGGCCACCGACACCACCCTCACCGAGGTGGGCGACGGGGTGCTCA
Organism: uncultured Nitrospirota bacterium; assembly: GCA_964599505.1. Taxonomy (GTDB): domain Bacteria; phylum CG2-30-53-67; class CG2-30-53-67; order CG2-30-70-394; family CG2-30-70-394; genus CG2-30-70-394. Next base: position 2,203 of record CAZRGD010000306.1, read on the forward strand.
ACTTCACCACCGGCGGTGGACTCTTCGACGAAACGACCAACACCCCGATTACCATCAAGTGGCAGAGCGGCGCCGCCGACAGCAACATCGCTCCCGACTTCGGAACCAACATCAACACCGAGGGATCGACCACCGGCCTCGATGGCAGCACCGATTTCGGCAGCGAGTCGGCGGTGGTGACCCAGACCCAGAACGGCTTCGGCGCCGGCGCCCTGACCAACATGGGAGTCAACCCGAACGGTGACATCGAGGGAGTCTTCTCCAACGGTGGCACCCGGGTCCTCGGCCGCATCGCGATGGCCTCCTTCGCCAACCAGGGTGGCCTGCGGCGGTTGGGCGGCGGCATCTTCGTGGAGACCACCGACTCGGGCCAGGCCCTGGTGGGTGCCCCGGATACCGGTGCCCGCGGGGTCGTGACCTCCGCCGCCCTGGAGAAATCGAACGTCGACCTCGCCACCCAGTTCGTCAACATGATCCAGATCCAGCGCGGCTACCAGGCCAACACCCGCACCATCCGCACCACCGACCAGATGCTCGTGGACCTCATCGGGCTGATCCAGTAATCATTTTTCGCTACGCGAAAAATGATGGTGGGAGAAGGATGGGTTTGATTGGGGTTACACTCCGCGCCCATGGACGCGGAGTGTAACCATCCACCGGCGATCATCCTCGTGGGGTGTCAGATCCCTGGGAACCTCGGGGCGGTGGCGCGCGCCATGGGGAACTTCGGGGCGCACGACCTGCGCCTGGTCGGCGGCTGCGCCGCGAGTCACCACGAGGCGGTGGTGCGGGCCCGCGAGATGGTCCCGATTCTGGAGGCAGCGCGCCCCTTCACCACCATCAAGGCGGCCCTCGCCGGGATCCACCACGCCTTCGCCGCCACCCACCGCCACGGCAAGGGGCGTGCTGCCCCGGTGTTGCCCACCAAGGCGATGGAGCTCACCGCCGCCCTCCCCGCCGACGAGGGGTGGGCATTGGTCTTCGGCAACGAGACCTCCGGGCTGTCCAACGACGAGGTCCTCCACTGCGACCACCTGGTCGCAATCCCCACCCGGACAGACCACCCCTCCCTCAACCTCTCCCACGCGGTGACCGTCCTCCTCTACGCCTGGGCGATCTCCGACCGCACGCCCTCACCGCCGGTCGCCGCCGCGGTGGCCTCCGCCGAAGAGCGGCGCGGCCTCTACGAGCACATGTCCGAGACCATGCTACGCACCGGCTACCTCGACCCCCTCAACCCGGACCGGACGCTGCGCCACCTCGCCCGCATCCTCTACCGGGCGCGGCCCACCTCCTTCGAGGTCACCCTCCTGCGCGGCTTCTTCCGCAAACTCGGCCACCTCGCCGACCGCGCCGGCCGCCCATCCGCCGAAGAGCTCACCCGCACCTACGAAGAAGAGGCCGCCACCCACCAGCCGGAGCCGCCGGCCGGGAAGTAGAAACGGGGAGGTGGTCCACCCGCATGGCGTCAACGCGATGCGCACGGGGCTGGGTGCCGAGTGGGTTTTCAACGC
>CAZRGD010000307.1:0-3698 GCA_964599505.1 uncultured Nitrospirota bacterium
CGCAGGTGGGTCTCCAGGTGCCCGCCCAGGGACCAGGTGTCGAGCACGCCGCCGGGGACCACTGGCCGCCTGTGTCGCCGGGTGGCGGCGGGTGGCCGGCGCCCGGTCGTTGGGCGCCGCCTTTCTCGCCGAGGTGCCCCCCTTCGTCTACCGCCGCACCATCGCCCCGGCCCTGGTCGAGTCGGTGCGCTCGGTGAAGCGGAAGATCACCCGCCAGCTCGTCGCCCGCCGCCAGCGCGGCTTCCATGTGAAGCTCGGCACCGGCGGCATCCGCGAGGTCGAGTTCTTCTGCCAGACCCTCCAGATCCTCCACGCCGGGCGGAACGTAGCGCTGCGCGAGCGCAACACCTTCCGGCTGCTGGACCAGCTCCTGGCCGCCGGTCTGATCGACGACAACCTGCACGCCTCGCAGCTCGCCGACTACCGGCTCCTGCGCCGCATCGAGCACCGGTTGCAGATGGTCGAGGACCGCCAGACCCACCAGCTGCCGCCGGAGGCGGCGGGGCGCGTCGCGGTGGCCCGGGGGCTCGGGTTCCCCGACCTTGACGCCTTCGACGCCCACCTCACCACCCTCCGCGACCGGGTCCACCTCCTCTTTCAGTCGCTCTTCGCCCGTGAGGAGAGCGAGGAGGCGCGCGCCCGGCGCGAGCGGCTCACCCACGAGCTCACCGCGCGCCTGCCGTTCGTCGACCGGTCGACCGCCGCGGCGGTCCTCACCTACTGGCCCGAGGAGGAGCTGGCCGCCCCCGCCCCCACCGCCGTCGCCGACGGCTTCGCGCTGCTTTCGGCGCTGTCTGAGGTGGAGCCGGTGGTGGCGCACATCGTCGACCTCGGCCTCGGCCGCTACCAGCTCCGCCTCGCCGCCGTCGACACCACCGGTCTGGTCGCCGTCTCCACCGGGACCCTCGCCGGCTTCGGCCTCGACATCCAGGATGGCGCCCTCTTCACCCTGCCGCGCGGCCGTTACTGGGGGCGGGAGCAGGGGCCGTGGGCGCTCCAGTACCTCACCGTGACGCCGGCGGGTGACGCCCGCCTCGCCGCCGACCAGCGCGACCAGGTGGCCGCCCGGGTGGTGGCGTGGGCGACCCGCTGGGTGGCGGGTGAGCGCGATGCGGTGCGCGCTCAGGTGACCACCCACTGGGTCGCCGCCCTGCGGCGGCGTGGCGACGAGGTGGCACCGGGGCTCTCCGCGGTGGATGTGGAGATCGACAACCGCACCGACCCCGACGCCTCGGCGGTCTACCTGTGGGGCGCCGACGCCCCCGGCTTCCTCCACGCCTTCGCCCTCGGCCTGGCGATGCGCTCCATCCGCATCCGCGACCTGAAGGTGCGCACCGACGGCCACCGGGTGGTGGACTGCTTCCACCTCACCGACGCCGGCGGCCGGAAGATCATCACCGCGAGCGCGCGCCACGAGATCGAGGTCCTGGCGCTGCTGATCCACGGCTTCGCCTACTGCCTCGCCGCCGCCGCCGATCCCGCCCTGGCCCTCACCCAGTTCGACACCCTCCTGGACCACCTCTCCCGCGGCGGCGCGGTGGCGAGCCTGCGCGTGCTCGAGGCGGGGCCGCTCCTGGCGGCGCTGGCCACCATCCTCGGCTCCGGGACCCACCTCTTCGAGGACTTCCTCCGCCTCGCGCCGCGTCACCTCCTGCCGGTGGTGGCGGCGGTGGCCGGCGGCGGCCCCCCGTCGCCGCTGCCGGTAGAGGCCACCGGTAGCGTGGAAGAGCGGCGCGAGGCGCTCGTCGCCTGGCGCGACGCCGAGCTCTTCCGCATCGACTGCGACCACCTGCTGCACCCGGACCACCCCTTCGGCCGCTTCGGCGAGGCCCTCAGCCGCCTCGCCGACCAGGTGGTCACCTCGGCGTGGGAGCTCGCCCTGGAGGAGGCGGGGCTGACGGAGGGGGTCTGGGCCGTCTTCGGCCTCGGCAAGCTCGGCGGCCGCGAGCTCGGCTACGCCTCCGACCTGGAGCTTCTGTTCGTCTACCGCGCCGACCTGGCGACCGCCGAAGATTGTGTGGGGCGGGACGCCCCACACGGTCTGATGGAGGGCGGCAGCCCTCCATCCACGGGGGGTGAAGCCAGCCGGACCTGCGCCGGCCGGCGAGGGGGGCGCGTGGCGTCCCCCTCCATATCAGGCCAGGCGGCGGTGGAGGCGTACCAGCGGGCGGTGCGCGCGTTGCTGCGGTCGCTCCCGGCGCGGCGTGAGGGGATCTTCGAGATCGACCTCAGGCTCCGTCCGCACGGTAAGGACGGCCCCCTCGCCTGCTCCGCCGCCGCTTTCGCCCGCTACTACCGCCCGGGCGGCGGCGCCGCCCCCTTCGAGCGCCAGGCACTAATTCGCCTGCGCCCCATCGTCGGCGACCCGGTGCTCATCCAGGAGATCCTCGCCGCCCGGGACCGCTTTACCTACGGGCCGGAGCCCTTCGACCTCGCCCTCTCGGCGGAGCTGCGGCGGCGGCAGATCAAAAACTTCGTCCCCGCCGGCGCCACCCACCTCAAGTACGGTCGCGGCGGCCTGGTGGAGGTGGAGTACGCCATCCAGTACCGGCAGATCGCCCTCGGCGGCGCCCACCGGTCGCTACGCCGGACCAACCTCCTGGAGGCGATCGCCGCCCTGGAGCGGCTCGGTGATCTCGGGTCGGCGGAGGCGGCACGCCTGCGGGGCGCCTACACCCTGTTGCGGCGGGTGATCGACGCGGTCCGCCTGGAGCGCGGCAACGCCCGCGACCTCCTCCTGCCGGAGCCGGGCTCTCCCCCCTTCGACCGCCTCGCCCGCCGCCTCGGCCGCGACCCGGCCGAGCTCGCCACCGAGGTCACCGAGACCATGGCGTGGGTCGCGGAGCGGTACGCCCGGGCGGTGGGCGGAGGCGCAGGCACCATGGCCGGTGGGTCGCCTGGTTAGCCACGTTCTTCCGTGACAAAGCCTCCGTGGGGGAAGCCCCGCGGAGCGCAACGCCAGGGCGCCGAGGGGTGGATGGGGTGTCTCATGTTGCGACACAGGGCCTCTCCTTGTGTCTCAGATTGCGATCATCGTCCCCACGAGCCGGTGTCTTAGCACCGTTTGGGGTCAGGCTCGTCCCCGTCCGCGGGAGCGAAACAGCATGGTTTTATTGATTTGTGCCATTCCCCTTCCCGTATCTCCCCGCCGCCCTCTCCAGGTTGGCTTGTATCTTGCGTGTGGTTCTCCTCAAGCGTTCTTGCTTGGTTTCGCCTGCCGTCAGGATCCGCAGCTGATCTCGGCCTGTGAGCCGAAATGAATCGTGCCCGTCGCCGTGAGGCGATCAACAGGAGATCTATCGTGCTTTTTAAAAAATGCAGCTCCCGCCTTCTTCTCGCCACGGTGGTCGCCGTCGCGATCCTCCCGGTCCGGGCGTGGTCGGCCACGGTGATCTGGACGAATGCGGTCAACGGCTCCTGGGGGGGGCGAGCAACTGGTCGCCGGCCGGTGTGCCGAGCGGCGGTGACGACGTGGTCATCTCGGCCGACTCGGCGCCCTACTCCGTCAGCGTCATCAGTCCTTTCGATCCCGTCGCCAGCCTCAACATGAGCGCGGCCAACGCCAGGCTGAACGTTCACTCCGGCATCCACACCCTCGGCTCGCTTACCGCCACGAACGGAGAGATCAAGGTGGTGTCGGGTTCCCTCCAGGCCGATGGGGGGATCGTCATCTCGGGCAACGCGCGGCTCATCTCTAG
>CAZRGD010000308.1:0-3698 GCA_964599505.1 uncultured Nitrospirota bacterium
GCTACCACCAGCACCAGTACGCCGAAAACGGCGAGGGGGGCAAGGGGCGCAGCCGCTCCGGCCACGACGGGGCGAGCTGCGTCATCGAGGTCCCGGTGGGGACCGTGGTGCGCAACGAGGAGACCGGTGAGGTGATCGTCGACCTCGACGAACCCGACGCCCGGGTGGTGATCGCCCACGGCGGCCGCGGCGGCAAGGGCAACGCCCACTTCAAGAGCTCCACCTACCAGTCGCCGCGCTTCTCCCAGCCCGGCGAGGAGGGCGAAGAGCTCACCCTCCGCCTCGACCTCAAGCTCCTGGCCGACGTGGGGCTGGTGGGGCTGCCGAACGCCGGCAAGTCGACGCTCCTGTCACGCATCTCCCACGCCCGACCGAAGATCGCCGACTACCCATTCACCACCCTGGAGCCGCAGCTCGGGGTGGTCGAGCTCGACATGGACCGCGACTTCGTGGTCGCCGACATCCCCGGCCTCATCGAGGGGGCGAGCGAGGGGGCGGGGCTCGGCCACCGCTTCCTCCGCCACGTGGAGCGCACCTCCACCCTCCTCATCCTCCTCGACGCCGGGCCGTGGGCCGAGCCCGACGCGGTCACCGCCCTGACCATCCTCGAGGACGAGCTTGCCGCCCACGCCCCGGAGCTGGCGGCCAAGCCGAGGCTGGTGGTCGCCAACAAGCTCGACCTGGTGGAAGACGACACCCTCCCCAACTCCCTGGTGGCGGCGTGCGCCGAGCGCAAGGTCCCCATCTATCCCATCTCGTGTATCACCGGTGCCGGTCTGCCACCACTTTTGGAGGCGCTCTGGGCGCAGGTGGCACGCCACCGTGGGATCGACACGACGGAGGCGCCGCTGGTGCATCGCCCGCCGGCGGACGACCTCGACGGCTGGAAACCACGACCGTGAACCGCCAAGCCCTCCTCGACCACGCCCGCCGAGTGGTGGTGAAGGTCGGCAGCCGGGTGGTCACCCTGGATAGCGGTGGCCTCGACGGTGACCGCATCCAGGCCCTGGCCGGCGAGATCGCCGACCTGCGCGCGGCGGGCCGCGAGCCGCTGCTGGTCTCCTCCGGGGCGGTGGCAGCCGGCCGCCGACGCCTCGGCCTTAGCGGCCCACCGCGCTCCCTGGCAGAGAGCCAGGCGGCGGCGGCGGTAGGCCAGGGGGCGCTGATCGCCGCCTACGACGGCGCCTTCCGCCGCCGTGAGATCACCTGCGCCCAGATCCTGGTCACCAACGACGACGCCCGCAACCGCGACCGCTTCCTCAACGCCCGCCGCACCCTGGAGGCCCTCCTGCGCCACAAGGTGGTGCCGGTGATCAACGAGAACGACACCGTCTCCACCGCCGAGATCCGGGTCGGCGACAACGACCACCTCTCCGCCCAGATCGCCCACCTGGTGGACGCCGACCTCCTCGTCCTCCTCTCCGACATCGACGCCCTGTGCACCGGCGACCCGTACCGCGACCCCGAGGTGACGCCGATCCACGAGGTCACCCAGGTCGATGAAGCCCTCCTGGAGCTCGCCGGCGCCAGCCACGGCACGGTGGGCTCCGGCGGCATGCGCACCAAGGTCCTCGCCGCTCGCCAGGCCGGCCGCTTCGGCGTCACCACCCTCATCCTCAACGGCCACCGCGAAGGTGAGCTCACCCGGGTCCTCGCCGGCGAGATCACCGGCACCCTCTTCTGGCCGGAGAAGCACCGCCTCTCGTCACGCAAACAGTGGATCGCCTTCAGCCTCACACCGGCGGGCGAGCTCCACCTCGATGACGGCGCCTGCCGGGCGCTCACCGAACGCGGCTCATCGCTGCTCGCCGCCGGGATCACCGAAATACGCGGCACGTTCGCCGCCGGCAGCCTCGTCTCCTGCCGCGATCCAAAGGGGCGCGAAATCGCCCGCGGCCTCACCAACTACGCCGCCGACGAGCTCCTGCGCATCCGCGGCCACCACAGCCGCGAGATCGCCGACCTCCTCGGCTACACCGCCTTCGAAGAGGTCATCCACCGAGACGACCTGGTGGTTTTGTAGGGAGGCGCCACCCCGGGACGGGCTCATCGGCAGTGGCCACGGTTTCGTTGCCACCTTGAAGGCCGGCCTCGCGCAGAGGCGCCAAGACGCGGAGGGACGTGGATTTCCCGCATCCGGCTTTCCTGAGGCATTCACATCCACGCTGTCGCAGGGGAGTGCCGCGCTCATAGTCGGATCAGTCCGAGCTGATGGTGGACGTGCTCATACATGGATTCCCACAGGGCCGCCGGGTTATGAACCCCGACCGATCGGGCCTCCCAGGTTCCTTGACCGTTCTATCGCTGCGCGCCGTCCCCGGCTCCCACCCCCTTCGTGCGCTTCGAGGATCAGCGAAAACAGTACTCGATGTTCAACTCCCCCCGACACCGTGGGAACACGAAAGCACGAAAGGGGGAAAACACGAAAGACAACCGCTTGAATTCTTTCGTGTTTTTAAGCTTTCGTGTTTTCGTGTTCCCTTTCCTCGTACCTGCATGGACGCACCGAGTTTCTCGCCGATCCCGATTTTCGCTGATCCTCTTCGTGTCCTTCGTGGCATTGCCCCCCTACCACACCACCCGCGCGTAACAGCCGCTCGGCAACGGGCGAGGCCCGTCGACCACCATCTCGCCCGCCTCGATCCGGCCGCCCGGCGGGGTGGCATCGACCGCGAGGTTGGCGAGGACGCCGGGGGTGATCCCGGGGGTGTGGGCGGAGAGGAGCAGCAACCTGGGCTGCTCCGCCAGCAGCGCCCGGCAGGCGGCGAGCAGCCGCACCAGGTCGCGCTCCAGCTTCCACACCTGCCCCTTGGGACCGCGGCCGAAGGTGGGAGGATCGAGGACGATCGCCTCGTATTGGTGGCCGCGCCGACCCTCGCGCTCGACGAACTTGAGGGCGTCGTCGACGATCCAGCGGATCGACTCGATCCCCGCGGCGCGCGCGTTGTCCGCCGCCCAGTTCACCACCCCACGCACCGCGTCCAGGTGGGTCACCTTGGCGCCCACCTGAGCCGCGGCAAGCGACGAGCCGCCGGTGTAAGCGAAGAGGTTGAGGAGGCGATCGCCGGGCCGCACGGTGTCGCGCAGCCATTGCCAGTTCGCCGCCTGCTCCGGGAAGAGGCCGAGGTGGCCGAACGGATTGGGTCGCATGAGCATCCGTAGGCCGCCGTGGGTGACCCACCACTGCTCGGGGACCGGCCGGGAAAACTCCCACCGCCCCTCGCTCTCGCCGCTGCCGATGTGGCGGCCGTGGGCCTCGGCCCACGCCGCTTCGGGGAGCGACCGGCGCCACAGGGCGGTCGCCTGCTTGCGCGCCAGGACCACCTCCCCGAACCGCTCCAGCCGCTCGCCGTCGCCCGCGTCGAGGAGGGCGTATTGCTCAGAATCCATCGGCGGAGGCTGCGGGGGGCAGACTGGCCGGGTCAAGCGGCCTGGGCACGGCCCGGATCGTCGGATCTGGTCATCTCGAACTCACGTTTTCACCTACCGCGGGAAAGGGTTGCCACGCGTGTAGTCCTCGCGGCCGCGAACCCACACGGCGCAACCGTCGCAGGGCCATCGGTATCGGGATCGGGATCGGGATCGGGATCGGGACTCGCCCCCCCCCGCCGTCCCCACCGATGGCCCGCCGTTCAACATTCCTCGCCTAGGAGTCTGTCGGACTTATGCGATCGTCGCGAGGGAAAGCGGGCTCGAGT
>CAZRGD010000309.1:0-3668 GCA_964599505.1 uncultured Nitrospirota bacterium
CCCCTAACCCCTAGCCCCTGGCTGCCGCAGGCAGCCCTGGCGAGCGAAGCGAGCCATGACCCACCTCACCCACATCGACGACGAAGGCCACGCCCGGATGGTGGACGTGGGCGACAAGCAGCCGACCCGGCGTCGCGCCGTGGCCCGCGCCACCCTGGTGGTGGGGGAGCGGGTGATGCAGGCGATCGAGGCGGGGGAGGCGCCCAAGGGCAACGTCTACGAGACCGCCCGGATCGCCGCGATCCTCGGGGCGAAGCGCACCTCGGAGCTCATCCCCCTCTGCCATCCCCTGCCGCTCGACCACGTGGAGGTCGACTTCACCCCGGCGTCCGACCGGATCGAGATCGAGGCCTCCGCCGCCACCCGCTCCCCCACCGGGGTCGAGATGGAGGCACTCACCGCCTGCGCGGTCGCCGGCCTCACCCTCTACGACATGCTCAAGGCGCTCTCCAAGGAGATGCGCATGGAGGGGCTCCACCTGGTCGCCAAGTCCGGTGGCCGCTCCGGCGACTACCGCGCACCCGATGCGGGGTAACGCAAATCTGGGCGGAACATCCGTGAACAGCTCAACGCAGAGGCGGGATCGCCCACCCACCCGACAGCCCTTCCCATTTTTCATAAGGAGCCTCCCATGAACGGCACCGTACGTTTTGTCTGCACCTCGAAGAAGAAGGGGATGGTGAAGCGCCCCGTGGAGTCGATTCGCCTGGTGGCGGACCACGGCGTGGAGGGCGACGCCCACGCCGGCCCCGGCCACCGCCAGGTGAGTCTCCTGCTGGAGGCGGACATCGACGACCAGCGCGCCCTCGGGCTGGAGCTGGAGCCGGGCGCCTTCGGCGAGAACCTGGTGGTCGAGGGGCTGGAGCTCGCGCGCGTCGGGATCGGCTCGCGGCTGGCGATCGGCGAGGCGGAGGTGGAGATCACCCAGATCGGCAAGGTGTGCCACGACCGCTGCGCCATCTACTACCGCACCGGCGACTGCATCATGCCGCGCCTCGGGGTCTTCGGCCGCGTCCGGGGCGGGGGCGAGGTGGTGGCGGGAACCGAGGTGCGGGTGGTGGAGCTGGTGGAGCGCGACCAGATTCAAGTGGCGGTGGTCACCTGCTCCGACACCTGCTCGCGCGGCGAGGCGGAGGATACCGCCGGGCCGGCGGTGGCGCGGCTGGTGGTGGAGAAGCTGGGCGCCCACGTGGCCGTCACCCGGATCCTTCCGGACAAGCAGGAGACCCTCGAGCACTCCCTCAAGGGGCTCGCGGATCGCGGCATCGACCTCGTCCTCACCTGCGGCGGCACCGGCTGCGCCGCGCGCGATGTCACCCCCGAGGCGACCCTCGCGGTGGTCGACCGCCAGGTGCCGGGGCTCGCCGAGCGGATGCGTGGAGCCTCCGCCGAGGTCACCCCCCACGCCTGGCTCTCCCGCGCGGTGGCCGGGATCCGTCGCACCACCCTCATCGTCAACCTCCCCGGCAGCGAGCGGGCGGCGACCGAAAACCTCACCGCCATCCTCGACACCCTGCCCCACGCGGTGCGGCTCCTGCGCGGCCAGACCGCCCACGCCGACGACCCGCGCCGCAAGCAGGCCGCAGCGGCGAAGCCCGAGGCGCAGCCCTTGAAGGTAGAGGTGCGGTAGCCACGGGGGGCTCGGAGAAGGGAATTAGCCACGGAATCCACGGAAAGGCACGGAAGGGATCCGATGAAGCGCGCACCATCTTTCCGTGTCTTTCCGTGGATTCCGTGGCTAATCGCGGCGGCTCTCGTGGTCGTCGCGTCGCGGCCGGCGATGGGCGCGGACGAGGTCCTCCTCTTCGCCGGCGCCGCCTCCACGCCGGTGATCGAGGAGGCGATCCCGGCGATCCGGGCGGCGCTCGGGATCGAGGTGGTCCCCAACCTCGGCGCCTCCGGCGCGCTCCTGGCTCAGCTCCGCCTCACCCACCGCGGCGACCTCTACCTGCCGGGGAGCCACGACTACCTGGAGCGGGCGATCCGCCGCGGCGTGGTCGATCCCGCCACCCGTGTCGACTTCGCCTACCTGGTGCCGGCCCTCCTCGTGGCGAAGGGCAACCCGAAGTCGATCCGCATCCCGGCCGACCTCCTGCGCCCCGGCGTGCGCGTCGCCCTCGGTGATCCGCGGACTGTCTGTGTCGGTGAGTACGGCCGGCGGCTCCTGGCCCGTGCCCACGTGAAGATGGCGGTGATGGCGCGCGCCGGCCGCGCCCCGTCGTGCGCCGCGGTGGCCAACCTGCTGGCTACCGGCAGCGTCGACGCGATCCTCGGTTGGCGCGTCTTCGCCGCCTGGTTCCCGCAGCGGGTCGAGGTGGTCCCCGTGGATCCCGCCCTGATCCCCGGGGTCGCGACGATCCCCGGGGCGATGACGACCTTCGCCCGCTACCCGGCGGCGGCGCGTAAAGTCCTCGCCTGGCTCGCCTCGCCCGCGGGCAGGCGGATCTGGCGGGCCCATGGCTACACCACCGAGCCGCCCGCGCCGGTGACCGCTGCGTCGCAGGTGGGACGGTGAGGCGGCCGGCGGCGGATACGGCGCCGTCGGGGGTGGTGGGGGGAGCGCGGGCCGCGACCACCGCCGCGGCGCTGGTCGCCTACCTCCTGCTCCTCCTCCTTGGCCTCGCGCGGCTGGCGGCGCAGCCGGCCGAGGCGCCCCTGCACCTCCTGCCGCTCCTGGGCCTGAGCCTCGCCGCCGCGCTCTGTGCCACCCTCCTGGCCCTCGCCGTGGGGGTCCCCGCGGCCCTCTGGCTCTCCCGCACCCATCTGCCCGGGCGGCGGCTGGTCACCACCCTCCTCGATCTGCCCACCATGCTCTCCCCGGTGGCGGTAGGGACCGCCATCGTGCTGGCCCTGCGCGCCCCGCCGGGGAGCTGGCTGGAGGGTGGGGTAGGGCTCCTCTTCGCCTTTCCCGGGGTGGTGGCGGCGCAGTTCACCGTCGTCGTCGCCCTGGTGGTACGTGCCTCGGAGGCGGCCTTCGTTGGCGTCGATCCGCGTCTCGAGCGCCTCGCCGAGCTCCACGGCGCGTCGAAACGCAGGATCCTCTGGCGTGTCACCTTGCCCCTGGCGCGCCCCGGCCTGTTGGCGGCGGCGGTCCTCGCCTTCGCCCGGGCGCTGGGGGAGTTCGGCGCCACGGTCACCGTCGCCGGGACCCTCCCGGGCCGCACCGAGACCCTCGCCACCGGCCTCTACATCGCCCTCGAGTCCGGCCACCTGGCGGTCGCCGCCCGCCTGGCGTTGCTCCTGGTGGCGGTAGCCGCGGCGGTCCTGCTGCTCCTGCGCTGGGCCGCCGCGCGGACGCCGTGAAGGCGAGCGGCGCTGCAGGTCTCGCAGATTGTTGGACGACAATTACTCTGTCCGGTTGGCGACAACTACTTTGTCCGGTTGGGGGATCGAGGGTGCTTCCGGGAAGAGCCCCGGCATCCACTGGGATGCGAGCGCGGCGAGGATCGTCTCCGCCCTGCCCAGTCGTCCGTAGCACTCCGCGAACCGCGACAGGAAGCGTGGCACCGCTCCAGGGCTTACGGGGGTGTGTTGGCCGACCCGGACGTCGCGGCGGCGAACCTCTCCCGGGACCACGCGGAGGCGCTCGCCGCTCTTCGTCTCTTCCACCCACAGGAGCGCCTCGGGCAGCCGCTCGCCGAACCGTCGATGGATCTCACAGAGCCCCT
>CAZRGD010000310.1:0-3668 GCA_964599505.1 uncultured Nitrospirota bacterium
CATAAAGGATCGCCATCGCGGTGAGGAGCAGGTAGGGAAGGACAACGATGATCCCCACCGGCCGCAGCCACCGGTCGGGGAGACGAGGCATGCCGAGGAGGTAGAGGAAGAGGAGCAGCGGTGGGAGGAAGGGGAGGAGGGGGCGGTTCGTGTGGGCGAGGGCCTCCTGGAGGCCGAGGAGGTACCACGGCCCCTCCGCCGCCGCCACCGTGGTCGGCGCGAGGGGGGCGGTGAAGAGGGCGGCGGCGATCAGCGTGGCGGTGGCGGGGAGGGCGAGGGCGAGGCGTGACGGCCAGGTGAGGCGGGCGTGGGCGAGGGTGAGGGCGAGGAGGAGGAGGGTGAAGGTGGCCGCGTGGCCCGCGTAGAGGCCGTCGGCGGTGGTCCCGAGGAGGAGGACGGCGGTGCGGCCGTGGTCGGGGAGGAGGGCGAGGAGGTGGCGGGTGATCTCGCCGGCGGCGCGTGCCTCCGCGTCGCCGCGCAGGAGGAAGCCGGAGAACAGCAGCCACACCACCACCGGCAGGAGGCAGACCCCCGCCACCCACGCTCCGGTCCGCAGCCGCCGGGCGTCGCCGGCGCCGAGGCGGGCGAGGGTGTGGAAGACCACCAGGAGGAGAAAGAGGTCGCCCGCGAAGCGGTGCAGGCCGCGGACCGCGAAGCCGAGGGGGACCACCTCCTGGATCGCCTCCACCGTGGCGTGTGGCCGGGACGCGTCGAAGTGGAGGGCGAGGAGGGCGCCGCTCACCACGAGCACCGCCAGGCACCCCCCGGCGAGGGCGCCGGTAGTGGGGAGTCGCCAGCGACCGGCGCAGCCGGGGCGGGATCGGGGGGCGGTAGGGGTGGATGGGGGCGTCGTGGTGGACCTCCGTTCCGGCGCAGGCTCGGCGGTGTGGTCGCGCCTATCGGTGTAGGAGCCAGACCAGTAGGGATAGTACGACGCTCACCACCGCGCAGGTGGCGATGGGGGCATAGAGGTGGAACCCCTCCCGCCGGATGACGATGTCGCCCGGCAGGCGGCCGAGGGGGAGGCGCGAGAGCCACGGTAGGAGGAGCCCCACCGCCACGAGGAGGAGGCCGAGGGTGAGGAGGAGGCGGGCGAGGGGGCTCACGCCCCACCCCCCGGGGTGGTGGTGCGCCGATCCACCTCGGCGGCAAGCTCGTGGAGCCCTGGGGAGATGGTGACCGGGTAGGGTGTCGCACCTTCGAGTTGGCGGACCGCCTCCGGCAGGGCGGCGATCTCGGCGGCGGCGCGCTCCCGCGCCTCGGCCAGGCTGGGCAAGGGGGCCACCCGGCGGCCGCGGCGCATTACCGGCACCAGGAGCGGCGTCCCCTCGGCCTCCTCGCCCTCCACCGCGAGGGTGTCTCCGGCCATCCGATCTCCGTGGTAGCGGCGCCACACCTGCTTGCGCCCGGGCCAGGTGGCCTTCCCCTCGGAGCGCTTGCGTTGCGCCTGGCCGGCGTACTCCTGGAGCTTGTAGGCGCAGTCGAGGTAGGGGTGGTCGGCGCAGGTGGTCAGCCGGGTGCCGATGCCGAAGCCGTCGATGGGGACCCCCTCGGCGTGGAAGCGGGCGAGGTCCGCCTCGTCCAGCGATGACGAGGCGAAGATCGACACCTCGGGGAGGCCGCCGTCGTCGAGGATCGCCCGCACCTTTCGGGCGTGGTCGGCGAGGTCGCCCGAGTCGATGCGCACCGCCTCGATGCGAATGCCCGCGACGGCGAGCCGCGGCGCCACCTCCACCACCCGCGCCGCCCCCTGCTCGGTGTCGTAGGTGTCGATGAGCAGCGCCACGTTGTCCGGCTGGGCGCGGGCAAAGGTCTCGAAGGCGGCCACCTCGTCTCCGTGCGCCTGGACAAAGGAGTGGGCCATGGTGCCGAAGACCGGGATGCCGAAGCGCGGCGCGGCGAGGGTGGTGGCGCTGCCGTCGAAGCCGGCGAGGTAGCTGGCGCGTGCCGCGAACAGGGCGGCCTCGCCGCCGTGGGCGCGGCGCAGTCCGAAGTCGACGAGGAGCTTGCTGGGAGCTGCGAGGCGCAGGCGGGCCGCCTTCGAGGCGATCAGGGTCTGGAAGTGGATCAGGTTGATCAGCCGGCTCTCCACGAGCTGCGCCTCGGGTAGCGGCGCGGTGATCCGGATGATCGGCTCGTCCGGGAAGCAGGACGTTCCCTCCGGGAGCGCCTCCATGTCGCCGGTAAAGCGGAGGTGGCCAAGTCGCTCCACCAGCTCGCGGGAGAAGCGGCCGGAGGTGGCGAGCCAGTCGAGGTCTCGCTCGTGGAAGCGGAGCTGCTCCAGGTAGGTCACCGCCTGTACCAGCCCCGCGGCGATGAGAAAGGACCACCCCGGCGGCAGGCGGCGGACGAAGAGCTCGAAGACTGCGGTCTCCTCCATCCCCGCCTCCAGGTACCCCTGGAGCATGGTGAGCTGGTAGAGGTCGGTGAGCAGGGCGTCGTGGCCGATCATCCGGTGACCCCCTCGCCGGCGAGGACGGCGCCTGCGGCGCGCATCTCCTCGATCGCCCGTGTCCCGTCGCCCGGCTGGAGGTTCACCGCGCGTACCGCGTCGGTGAGGAGGACCACGTTGAGGCCGGCGGCGAGGCCGTCGAGGACCGTCGCCTTGACGCAGTAGTCGGTGGCCAGGCCGCCGACGAAGAGGCGGCGGACACCTGCGGCGCGCAGCTTGTCGGCCAGACGGGTCCCGTCGAAGGCGGAGTAGGCGTCGCGCCCGGCGGTGGTCGCCTTGGAGATCACCACGGTCTCGGTGGGGAGGTGGAGGTCACCGGCGAAGGCTGCTCCGGAGGTGTTGGCGACGCAGTGGACCGGCCACTCGCCGCCGTGGGATCGGAAGGAGCAGTGGTCCGGCGGGTGGTGGTCGCGGCTGGCGAAGATGGGCAGGGAGGCGGCGCGAAAGGTGGCGATTGCGCGGTTGAGTGGGGCGATCACGCGATCGCCCTCGGGGACCGGGAGGCTGCCGCCCGGGAGAAAGTCGTTCTGCACATCGACGATCAGCAGCGCGTCGTCTCGCTGCAGCTCATCGACAAGGGTGCCTGCCATCTCGCGTTCCTCCAGCCGGATCCTCATTCCTTCTCAAAAAGTATATCGCCGGCGCTGACCCGTGCCGGTGCTCGCCGTCCTTCTCCGGTCTCTCGCTATAATGGAGTCACCAACGACCACCGACGGTGGTGGCGTGGACACGGAGGAGAGAAAGATGAGTATTTCGTCCCTGGTTTCTCCGCAGGTGGTGAGCGTGACCCCCTCCATGCCGATTCAACAGGCGGCGCGGTGGATGAAGAGCCGTGGGGTCGGGGCCGTGGTGGTGGTCGAGGGCGAGCAGCCCCTGGGGCTGGTCACCGACCGGGACATCGCCCTCGCCTGCGGTGTCGAGGGTGTCTCGCCGGATGCCCCGGTGCGCACCCTGGCGGCCCATCCGCCGGTTACCGTCCTCGAGTCGCTCGCGCTGCCCGAAGCCATCGCCACCATGGCGAGGGAGGGGGTCCGGCGCCTCATGGTGACCGACGTCACCGGGCGGATCGTCGGCGTCCTCAGCGCCGATGACCTCGTGCCGCTGCTCGGCGAGGAGCTCGCCGCCCTCGGGGAGACGGTGCGGGGCCGTCACCCGGCCCCGGTCTAGGAGCCTGTCGGACTTATGCACGATCTACTGCGGAAAAGCGGATCTCGGC
>CAZRGD010000311.1:0-3650 GCA_964599505.1 uncultured Nitrospirota bacterium
CCCCGGAAGATGCGACCAGAGTGGCCGCCGCCTCCGCCTGCATCTGCCACTGCCCGCGCTCCAACGCCTACCTCGGCCAGCCGCCTGCGCCCGTGGCCCGCTGGCTCGCCCTCGGCATCCCGGTGGGACTCGGGACCGACTCCCTCGCCTCGTGCCCATCACTCGATCTATGGGAGGAGCTCGCCTTCGCCTACCTCTGGCACCGCACCACCCCCGAGCCCCTCACCGCCGAGCAGCTCCTCACCCTGGCCACCGCCGGCTCCGCCCGCTGCCTCGGCTGGCAAACGGTGGCCGGCGCC
Organism: uncultured Nitrospirota bacterium; assembly: GCA_964599505.1. Lineage (GTDB taxonomy): Bacteria > CG2-30-53-67 > CG2-30-53-67 > CG2-30-70-394 > CG2-30-70-394 > CG2-30-70-394. Next base: position 300 of record CAZRGD010000311.1, read on the forward strand.
CTCACCCCGGGACGGGCGGCAGACGTGATCGCCGTGGAGGTGGAGGGCGGACCGCTGGCGCGCCTGCCCGAGCGGCTGCTCTTCGACCGCGGCCGGCTGCGCCTGTCGCTGGTGGCGGGAAGACCGGTGGCCGGCACGGAGGCCCCATGAGGCGCCCAGCAGCGATCACCTCGCGCAGAGGCGCAGCGGTGTGGAGGACCGGGGGGCAGGCGTCACCGGTGCCCCACGCAGTGGGGAGGCGGCCCGGAAGGCCGATCCATCGATTGAGCCGCAAATGGGACGCAAATGGACGCAAATGGCCGGCATGGAAGGTGAGGCGTCACCGGTGCCGCCAACCGCTACGCAGCGGCCCGGAAGGCGGTCTCACCGCAGAGGCGCAGAGGACGCAGAGGGGTGGTGGGCCAGGGGGCAAGGCGTCACCGGTGAAGGCAACCAGCGCGCAACGGCCTGAAAGACTTTTTTTGCCACGGAACCCACGGAAGGGGCGAGAGCGCACGGCGGGGGAAAGAGAGAGATGTGGCGCCTACCGTGTGTCGAGCAGGAACGGCGGTCCGGGTCTCGCGCACAACCCAACGTGAGACATCTACTTCCGTGTCCTTCCGTGGATTCCATGGCCAATTTCCCTGCCGTTCGTCAATGCATCACGGCTGTGTCCCCCTCCCCTCGCGTATCACGTCGCCGCGGCGCCGTCCCACCTCCCCCTCTGCGTCCTCTGCGTCTCTGCGGTGAATAATGTCTTCAAGGGAGAGACCCAACCTCGCGGTGATCGCCGGTGACGCCTGGCCCACATGACACCTAGATTCGCATCCATTCGCGCCCCATTTGCGGCTCAGTCTCTCTGCACCTCTGCGCGAGGCCCCCCTTCGTGACCTTCGTGTCCTTCGTGGTTTGATAAACCGCACCACACTTCCCCGCCCATGAACGAGACCCTCACGACCCTCATCGCCCTCGCCGTCTGCCTCGTCCTCTCCGGCTTCTTCTCCTCCTCGGAGACCGCCCTTTTGGCGGTGCGCCGCCTGCAGCTCCGGCGGCTGGCGGCCGACGGCCACCCCGGGGCACGGCGGATCGAGGCGTTACGGGACGACCCGGAGGGGATGCTCGGCGCCATCCTCATCGGCAACAACCTGGTGAACGTGGCGATCACCGCCCTGGCCACGGTGCTGTGCCTGCACCTCTACGGCGAGGCGGGGGTCGCCTACGCCACCTTCGGGGTGACCGCGGTGCTGCTCCTCTTCGGGGAGATCACCCCGAAGGGAATCGCCGCCCGCTACCCGCTACCGGTCGCCCTCTTCGTCGTCCGCCCCATCGACACCCTGCGCCACCTGCTCCACCCGCTCCTGCTTCTCCTCACCGGCCTCTCCCGGATGCTCACCGCGTGGCTGCCCGCACACGGTGATCGGGAGGGTTTCGTCTCCGCTGCCGAGCTCCAGAGCCTCATCGCCCTCGGCGAGGAGGAGGGGGGGCTGGAGGCGGCAGCGGCGGATCGGCTGCACGGCGTCTTCGCCCTCGCCTCGACGCGGGTGCGCGAGATCATGGTGCCGCGCGCCGACATGGTCACCCTCGATGCCGATGCCGACGCCGACGCCCTGGTCGGAGTGATCCACCGCCACCCCTTCCGCCGCTACCCGGTGGAGGGGCACGACGGGACGATCCGCGGCGTCGCCACCGCCCTCGACCTGCTCCTCGCCCTGCGCCACAGCGAGCGACCCGACTGGGACATCCTCCTGGAGCCGCCGCTCTTCGTCCCCGAGTCGAAGGCGGTGGGGACCCTGTTGGAAGAGCTGCGCCGCGACGGCCACCGGATGGCGATCGTCGCCGACGAGTATGGCGACATCACCGGCCTGCTCACCTACGTCGACATCGCGGAAGAGATCACCGGCCGCCTCGGCGAGGAGGGGGAGATGGACATTGTCCCCCACGGCCGCAACGCGGTCCTCCTCGACGGCCGCCTCGACATCGGCCAGATCAACCGCCGCCTCGACTGGGCGATCCCCGAGGGAGAGGGCGAGTACGACACCGTCGCCGGGTGGATCATCAGCCGCCTCGGCCACCTGCCGCGCGAGGGAGAGGCGGCCTGCTTCGACGGCTACGAGGTGCGAGTCGTGGCGGTGGACGGGCGGCGGCTGAAGCGGGTGTGGATGCGACGAGTGGCCACCCAAGCCGGGTAGTAGACCGTACGCATCACCTTTATCTATATGGAGTTGTGCTAGGTTTGGAGGCGTACTCGATAGGAGGCACACGTGGCCAGCTCAACCCAAGGGGGGGATGGCTGGATGGAGACGCTGCCGGTGGCAGCTCTCCTGTGCGATGCCGAGGTGCGGGTTCAAAGCCTCAACAGGATCGCCCGCGAGACGCTCCAGGTGGAAACCCACGAGGCGGTAGGGCGACGGCCGGGCGAGGTGATCCATTGCGTCGCCACCACCCGCGCGAGGTGTGGCGAGGGAAAGCCGTGTGAACAGTGTCACCTGTGGAGCGCGGTAACGGCAGCGGTGGCGGGCGAGACGAGGGTCCACCGCGAGGCGGTCATCCCCGTCGTCCGGAAGGGCGGAACGGAACGCCGCGTCTTCCTCTGCTCCGCCGGTCCCGCCACACGGAGCGGCGCGGGGGGGGCGGTGGTGATCCTCCAGGACATCACCGACCTCCAGCGCCTCCCGGGGCTCATCGCCATCTGTGCCCAGTGCAAGCAGATACGCCAGGACGACGAATGGCTCCCGCTGGACAGCTACGTCGAGGCGCGCTCCCACGCCCTCTTCACCCACACCCTCTGCCCGCGGTGCGAGGCGGTCTACTACCGGGAGATGGGGGAAGCGGTGCCGCCCGACGGCAGCATGGCTGACCAGGGATGAGAGATTCGCTACGCTGCGGCGATGAAACATCTCCGCACCCCCTCCCTTCTCGCCCTCGCCGCGCTCCTCGCCATCTCCCTCGCCGCCACCGGCTGCACCGAGAGCCAACGCAAGGGGATCAAGCACGTCAAATCGGGCCTCATTGGCCTGAAGCGCAAGGTCACCCTCTACGATTGCAACGGCCAGCCGATCCGCACCTGGCACGGCCGCTTCAAGATCGAGGTCCAGGGCGCCTACCTCTCCTTCATCGATGACGACGACCACGAGGTGAAGGTCGGCGGCACGGTGATCGTCGAAGAAGAGTAGGAGGGGGCCATGCCCCCGATGGCGCCCCAGGTCGCGGCCGGGGAAATCACGCCGCTTGACGCACTGCCACCGTGAGCTCCTTGCCCAGGGCAGCAAGGGCGCGCTCGATAGGAAGCATCCCTCTGCGTCCTCTGTGGCCTCCGTGGTGAAAAAATATACGGGTCCAAAACCGACCTCTCATACAGCACCGATCCATCAA
>CAZRGD010000312.1:0-3635 GCA_964599505.1 uncultured Nitrospirota bacterium
GCAGTGGTCGGGGGTCCGTTTCGATCCCGATCCCGATCCCGATCCCGATCCCGATGTGGACGGGGCGATTTTGACCGTGCCGGGTCGGCGTTCACCGCACTCTTTGACCGGCGATCATGGTGCATACGGCCCCGCCGCCCCGCATCATCGGGGGGTGCAGCCACCCGACCTCTACCTCTCTCTCCCCCACCCGTGCGCCTACCGGGCCGGAAGGGAGTCCACCGCGATCCTCGTGGACCCGGACCACCGGGTGACCACCGAGGAGTACGGTCACCTCCTCGCCCACGGCTTCCGCCGCTCCGGCACCCTGGTCTACCGGCCGCGGTGTGGCGGCTGTAGCGCCTGCGTGCCGGTACGCGTGCGGGTGGCCGACTTCGTCCCGTCGCGCTCCCAGCGGCGGGTATGGCGGCGCAATCGGGATCTCACGGTCACCGAGGTGGAACCGCGTTTCGACGAGGAGCGGTACCGGCTCTATCGCCGCTACCAGCGCGATCAGCACGACGACTCCATGGAGGAGCCCGGCCCGCCGGTGGAGGCGCGAGCCGCCTTCTCCCGTTTCCTGGTGGAGAGCCCGGTGGCGACACTCCACCACGATTACCGGATCGACGGCCGCCTCGTGGGGGTGGGGGTGGTGGACAGGCTGGAGGGCGCCCTCTCCTCGGTCTACTACTACTTCGACCCGGAGGTGGGGCGGCGGTCGCTGGGGACCTACTCGGTCCTCTGGGAGATCGACCTGTGCCGCCGCCTCGGTCTCCCCTACCACTACCTCGGCTACTGGGTCCGCGATTGCCCGAAGATGAGCTACAAGGGGCGCTTCCAGCCCCTGGAGTACTGGGTGGGCACCACCTGGCAGGATGCGCCGCCCGGGTGAGGGGTAACGCTCACGTTCGCCCCCGGGGCCAGCACCGGATCTGCCGTTTGACCACCGGGCGACGGGTACGGTGTTGAAAGTGGTTGCGCTCCCTCGAGAGGTCGCGACATCGCTCCTCGAAGGGGGCGATGATTTCCGGCGTGAGGACGTTCGCGTCCAAGACCAGGCCGCGGTCGCTACGCAGCCGGCGAGGAGTGTGGGCGCCACTTTATGTGGCGCAATCATTGTATTGCGCCACATAAACGGTGGTATAGTGGCGCAATACGTCGATCGCGCCACAATGAGAGTCCCGTGCCCAGGAAAATTCCCCAAGCTGAGCTCGACGCCGTGCTCCAGGTCGTCGCCCAATTTCCCGGGGGCGTCTCGGTCGAGGAGATCAGCCGCAGACTGGAAATTGCCCTGCCACGCCGCACGCTGCAGCGCCGCCTGGCCCGGTTGGTCGCACAGGGCCAGTTGACCCTGGCGGGGCGTGGCCGTGGGAGCCGCTATCGATTACCCACGAGAGCGATCGATGCCCGCCTCTCACCCGGCAAAGCCATGGTGGAAGGGGACGCGCCGAAATTTGAGATCTACATCCCCATCTCTCCCGAGGGAAAGGTCATCAAACGGGCGGTCCGTGAGCCGATTCAGCAGCGCCGGCCGGTCGGATACAACCGGGTGTTCCTCGACGACTACCGGCCTAATGAGTCCTTCTACCTTTCGTCGGATACCCGGCAGCACCTGCTCGAGCTGGGGCGCTCACCGGATGGTAAGCGTCCGGCCGGAACCTATGCGCGGCAGATCTTCAGCCGTCTGCTGATCGACTTGTCCTGGAACTCCAGCCGTCTGGAGGGCAACACCTACTCGCTGCTGGAGACGGAACGCCTGCTGGAGTTGGGCGAAACCGCTGAGGGCAAGAACGCGCTCGATGCGCAGATGATTCTGAACCACAAGGCCGCGATTGAGTTGCTGGTCGAGCAGGCGGAGGAGGTTGGCTTCAATCGCTACACGATCCTCAATCTGCATGGTTTGCTTTCAGACAATCTGCTGGCCGACCCACAGGCCTGCGGTCGCCTGCGTGCGATCGCCGTCGGGATTGAGGGGACCGTCTATCATCCTTTGGAAGTACCCCAATTGGTCGATGAATGCTTTCAGCAGATTCTCGATACGGCTGCGGCGATTACCGATCCCTTCGAGCAGGCCTTTTTTGCCATGGTGCAGTTTCCGTATCTACAGCCATTCGAGGATGTCAACAAACGTGTATCCCGGCTGGCTGCGAATCTGCCGCTCATTCGCCGGAACCTGTGTCCACTATCGTTCGTGGACGTGCCTGAACGCGCCTATATCGATGGCATTCTCGGTGTGTATGAGCTCAACCGCATCGAGCTGCTGCGAGATGTGTTCGTCTGGGCCTATGAGCGATCGGCTTCGCGCTATTCCGCGGTGCGCCGTTCACTGGGAGAGCCGGATGCTTTTCGGCTTCGCCACCGCACTCTGATTGCCGAAACGGTAGCCGAAATCGTCCGTGGTGGTATGGACAAAAAAAAGGCCACCGCTTTTGTCCAGCAGCGCGCCCTGGAGGGCATATCACCGGAGGATCAGGCGCGTTTCATCGAAGTGGTGGAGACAGAGGTCATGAATCTTCACGAGGGCAACATCGCTCGGTACCGCTTGCGGCCATCGCAATATCAGACATGGAAGGCAACATGGCGCTGAGTCATTGCAATACGCCTATCCCTTTCGCTCAGGCCCCGTACCCGATGGGAACACGAAGGCACGAAAGGGGGAAAACACGAAAAATTTTGGTGGAGTTTTTTTCGTATTTTCAAGTTTTCGTGCTTTCGTGCTCCTCATTCGCCGATCTGTTTTTGGACTTCATGAGCTAAGTGAATAGGCAGTTTTTCTAATGCCGTTGCGCCTCTCGAAATCGTTCACCCGGATGGCGGTCCGGCGAGGAGGAAGGTGCGGAGGGTCTGGATGGTAAGGGGGAGGTCGTCACGTTTCATGAGCGATCCGAAGTGGGTGAGATCGCCGGTGATCAGGGTGTCGGTTTGAGCACGGAGCGCGACCGCGAGAACCGGGGCATCTTTCGCGTTGATCAGGGTCTCTGCCCAGGCGAGGTGTGAGGTTGCCTCGGGAGCCCTGTTCACCGACGTCATCAGGGAACGATAGCGGGCCATGGCATCGGGCCGCTTGCGCCTGAGGTTTCTCTCCGCCTCGGCGAGACAGTAGCCACTGGACCACAACTCGACCCGCCCCGCCGCCGAGAGCTCCCAGAGGAGGGCGAAGGCCGGTCCACCGAGGGAGGCGGAGAAGAGGATGTTGGCGTCCAGGAACGCCTTCACTCGCCCCACTTACGCCGCGCCTCCTGCAACTCGTCGCGGCTCATCTCCGCCGCCTCGGCGAACTCGGCGATCCGCTCGTCCGTGTACGGCTCCGCTGGCAGGAGGATGGCGGGGGTGATGACGATCCGTCCCCCCTCCACCGAGATCGCGAGTGGATCCCCCGGCTCCACACCCGCCGCCTTGCGCACCTTCGCCGGAACGGTGATCTGGCCGCGGGAGGAGAGGTTCACAAAGGTCGAACGATTCGAAGAGTCAGACTGCATATTGTCAGTATTACGGTATTTCTCTAAATCGACAAGAGGCCACGAAGCAGCCCGCCCCCACCATCCGCCACTACCTCGACTTCTTCACCGATACCTACGTGGTGAGCCCCGGCCTTCAAGGCCCCGCGGTTCCCCCAGGTCCCCTCTCACGATCCTCCCCCCGGCTCAACCACCTCC
>CAZRGD010000313.1:0-3627 GCA_964599505.1 uncultured Nitrospirota bacterium
CCTCCCCCGATGGGGGCGGGAGCAGAATCGACTCCGCTGCGCGGAGGAGATTGATTTGGGGCCCAAGCCCGACAGACTCCTAGCGAGCCGTCGCCTCCGCCTTGTCCACCGGCTCCTTGCGCATCAGATGGTCCCACGCCACCACCACCGGCGAGGCGATGAAGATGGAGGAGTAGGTCCCCACCACGATCCCCACCAGGAGGGCGAAGGCGAAGTCGTGGATCACCTCACCACCGAGGAAGAAGAGGGCGGCGACCACCACCAGGGTGGTGGCCGAGGTAAGGATGGTGCGCGACAGGGTCTCGTTCACCGACCGGTTGATCACCGGAGGGAGGGGTTCCTGGACATTGGCGAGGTGGTTCTCCCGGATCCGGTCATAGACCACGATCGTGTCGTTCAGCGAGTACCCGACAATCGTGAGGACCGCCGCCACCACCGTCAGGTCGACCTCCAGATGGGTGACCGCGAAGGCCCCGAGGGTGAGCAGGACATCGTGGACCAGGGCGAGGATCGCCCCCACGGCGTATTTGAACTCGAAACGGATGGTGATGTAGATGACCACCATGCCGAGGGCGTAGACGATCGCCAGCACCGCCTTGTGGCGCAGGTCCGAGCCCACCTGCGGCCCCACCTCCTCCTGGCGCACCACCTTCAGGCCACTCTCCTTGAAGCGGTCACCGAGGGCACCCTTTACCTCCTTGACCACATTGCCCTCGCCCGTCTGGAGGCGAATGAGGATGTCGTTCGGGGAGCCGAACTCCTGGATCATCGCATCGCCGCGACCCGCCTTGGAGAGGGCATCCCGGATCTCCTGGATGGCGATCGGCCGGGTGGTCTTGATCTGCACCACCGTCCCCCCCTTGAAGTCGATCCCCAGGTTGAGACCGCGCACGGCCATCGCCGCCACGCCGATCCCGATGAGGATCAGAGAGATGGCCACCCAGAGGCGGGCGTGGCCGAGGAAATCGATTTTGGTGCCGTCGGGGATAATCTCAAACATGGCTGACTAGATGGAGAGCGACTTCATTTCGCGGCTGGAGAGGATCCCGTCAAAGAGGGCACGGGTACAGAAGATGGCGGTGAACATCGAGGCGATGACGCCGAGCGACAGGGTGACCGCGAATCCCTTCACCGGCCCGGTGCCGAACTGGAAGAGGACCAGCGCCGCGATGAGGGTGGTGACGTTGGCGTCGAGGATGGTGGAGAACGCCTTCGAGTAGCCGCCCTCCACCGACCCGTGAGGCGACTTACCGAGGCGTAGCTCCTCGCGAATCCGCTCGAAGATGATGACGTTCGCATCCACCGCCATGCCGACGGTAAGGATCATCCCGGCGATCCCCGGTAGGGTGAGGGTGGCACCAAAGGCCGCCAGACCGCCGAGGATGAGCAGCAGGTTGAGGAAGAGAGCGAGGTCCGCCACCAGCCCGAAGAGGCGGTAGTAGACCGCCATGAAGAGGACCACCAAGACAAAGCCTACCGCCATGGAGATCTTGCCGGCGGCGATCGAGTCGGCCCCCAGCGACGGCCCCACAGTGCGCTCCTCCAGCACCTTCACCCTGGCCGGCAGGGCGCCGGCGCGCAGGACGATCGACAAATCCTGCGACTCCTCCATGGTGAAGCTGCCGCTGATCTGCGCCCTGCCGCCACCGATCCGCTCGCGGATCACCGGCGCCGAGTAGACGTTGCCGTCGAGGATGATCGCCATCCGCTTGCCGACGTTATCCGCGGTGAGCTTGGCGAACTTGCGCGCCCCGAGGGTGGAGAACTGCATCGACACGTACGGCTCGTTGTAGCGCTGGTCGATGTTCACCGTCGCGTCGGTGAGCAGATCGCCGGTGAGGACCACCCGTCGCTTCAACACATACGGCTTGCGGTCAATGATGTGACCGGTGACTTTGTCGATCACCTTCTCGTAGAGGACCTCATCCGTGGGCGGCAGCTTGCCGGCGAGGGCATCGGAGACGGAGACGTTCTCATCCACCATCTTGAACTCGAGGACCGCGGTGCGGCCGATGAGTTTCTTCGCCCGCTCCGGGTCGGCCATGCCGGGGAGCTGGATCAGGATCCGCTCCTTGCCCTGGCGCTGCAGGGTCGGCTCCGCCACCCCGAGGGCGTCGACCCGGTTGCGGATGATCTCCAACGCCTGGTCCACCGCCTTGTCCTTGATCCGCGCCGCCTCCTTCAAAGGGAGGGAGATCGCACCGTGACGATCATCGATGTCGGTATACAGCAACGCCGGGTACTCGCGAGCGATGAACTCCTTGAACTTCTCCCGCTCACGCGGCGACGCGAAGGTGATCTCCTGGCGCTTGCCGCTTTTGCGCGCGCCGAGGGTGTAGATCTTGTTCTCCCGCGCCTCCGAGAGAATCTCGTCCACCTGGCGCGACAGGTGGTTGGTGACCGCCTCGTCCGAGGCGACTCCGAGCAGCAGATGGACGCCACCCTGGAGGTCGAGGCCGAGGTGGAGGTTCTTCAGCTTCCCCGCCTCATCCTGCGGCACGAGGTAATAGAGGGCGCCGGCGATGATGGCGATGATCAGGGCGTACTTCCAGTAGAGGACCTTCGGCATGAATCACTCCGTAAGCTTCTGGGCGATGGCGCTACGGTCCACCTTCACGCGCACCGAGTCGGTGATTGCCACCACCAGCGTCTCCCCCTTGACCTCCACGATCTGACCGTGGAGCCCCCCGCTGGTGACCACCCGGTCATTCTTCGAGAGGGTCTGGAGCATCTGCTTGTGGCTCTTCTGCTGCTTCTGTTGGGGACGAATCAACAAGAAATAGAAGATCACGAACATCAACAGGAGGGGGACCATGGAGACCATGGCCGGTGGCGTGCTCCCTCCGGCGGGTGCGGCATAGGCGATCGACTCGAACATCCCTACCCCTTCATTGGTGGTGTCGGCATTGGTGGTATCGGCAGTGGTGGTGACGACGGCAACGGCGGCGGAACCTCCCCGCGCGCCGCGTAAAACCCCTCGCGAAATTGGGCGAAACGGCCGCGCACTATGGCATCGCGCATCGACCGCATCAAGGAGAGGTAGTAATAGAGGTTGTGCACCGTGTTCAGGTGGAGGCCGGTGATCTCGTGGGCCTTGTAGAGGTGGCGCAGGTAGGCACGAGAGAAGTGGCGACAGGCGTAACAGCCGCACTCCGCATCCACCGGACGCTCGTCATCCCCATATTCAGCGTTGCGGATCACCAGCGGCCCGGTGCGGGTGAAGAGCATCCCGTTGCGACCGTTTCGGGTCGGCATGACGCAGTCGAACATGTCGACCCCACGCGCCACCCCCTCCACCAGATCCTCGGGACGGCCCACCCCCATGAGGTAGCGCGGCCGGTCGGGAGGCAGCAGCGCGCAGGTCGCCCCCGCCACCCGCGCGATCTCCTCCGGCGGCTCGCCCACCGACACCCCGCCGACGGCGTAGCCGGGCAGGTCGAGGGCGACCAGGGCGGCGGCGCTCTCGGCCCGCAGCTCCAGGTCCGTCCCCCCCTGAACGATCCCGAAGAGCGCGCCCTCCCGGTCGCCGTGGGCGTCGCGGCAGCGCGCCGCCCAGGCTGCCGTCAACTCCAGGGCGGCGCGCGCCGCCGACGGCGACGCCCCGGCGGGCGGGCACTCGTCGAGGCA
>CAZRGD010000314.1:0-3626 GCA_964599505.1 uncultured Nitrospirota bacterium
GGGTGGAGAGGACCGCGACCGCGCCCGGTTGCCACTCAAACGACCGTGGTGCGAAAGCGACCCGTTATAGCAGCGATTCTTGACGCAGCGGACGATATCGGCCAGTCTGGATCACGTTCTCGCTGGTACCGGGAGGGAGGGGGCTCGGAGGAACCGGAGGGGGGAAATGAAACGTCGAAGATTGGCCTCCTATTGCCCACACGGGGCCGGCCGACAACGCTGAGAAAACAAGGCAGTACGCTGTCCGATCCCGATGGCTCGGGGTACTACACACCCGATTGAGATCGAGGAACCCCATTTCATCGGTGTCCGAATACAGAGTTAGATGTTGAATTGACTGCATCCATGGCTCAAGTGCAGCGAAAGATCAAGCCACAGTTGAAACGTCAGCTCATAGCTGAGGCGGGAGGAAAATGCGCGAATCCAGGATGCTCTAATTGGAGAGTCCATATACACCACATCAAGAACTGGGCAGTCTACAAGGCGCATGAACCCTCGCACATGATCGCAATTTGCCCAGCTTGCCATGACGATGTCCATCATGGTCGGCTTAGGATTACGGATGAATTACTGTATCTCTGGAAAGGCATCTTCAGGCCAGAGGAGAGCAAAACGGCACACATTTACGTCGAACCTGCAGCAGAGTTGAAGTTGCTGACTGGCAGCCTTTGTATAGCAACAACAAACGACCAGGCAGCAGTCTTTGAACTCTCAAATACGAACCATTTGAAGTTACGTGTTCTTGATCATGACATACTGCAAGTCAGTGTTCGCCTGAATGATCAAGGTGGAAACGAAATTCTAAGAGTTGTTGAAAATCATGTTCGGGTCACTCGTAGTGAGAATGTAGTCTTTTACTATCGCCCAGGTCGTGTACGAATCATGGTGCCTCTGGCAGAAGATTTCGCACCTACCTGGCTGGTCAATCAGGTAAGAGTTCAGGATCCAACGTTCGCTGTAGACGGTGAGATTGTTGCCCTTGACATTGAAGTATTGAAACCAGGTCATATCCGGGTGCACGGCTGTTGGCCTGACGGTGATGTTGGCGTTGTAATAACGGATAAAGCACTTTCGTTCTGCAGGCGTGGGTTACGTGAACCTGTCTCTCTCGTGGGTGAAGGAGAAGGCAGCGTACTTATGTACACCGGGCCAATCACAAGCGCCATGTTCGGCTTCAAGAAGTCGACATCTAACCCGTCGTTCCAGCCGACCGTCTCCGGCGGCGGCTGAACTCATACGTTATGACTCCCAAGAAGTTCCTGCCAAGAATTCACCGACCTGGTAGGTGTGATTGTGATACCCTTTTGGGCAAGCAGTGGCAGATAGACCAATAAGATATGGAGCCTCAGATGAGGATGACTCTCGATCAAATCGCAACTGAAGCATTGACCCTGCCTGAAGAATTGCGTGCCAAATTGGTAGGGACGCTTCTCCTGAGTTTTGCGAACGCCAGCCAGGGCGATGATGAGGTTGTGCAGGTATGGGCGGAGGAGGCGGAACGGCGCGATGATGAAATGGAGCATTCCGGGGAACAGGGTGTTTCCGCCGAAGACCTGTTCCGCCGCCTTGGTTCACGGGCGAAATGAAGGGCGTTCGGTTCAGCCCGCTCGCGGAGCGGGAGCTAGCGGATGCCATCGAGTATTACGAACAACAGAAGTCTGGCCTGGGTTCAGAGTTTCTCGAAGAGGTACGCCGTGCTGTGCTTTTCTTGGCAAAGTACCCGGAAGCAGCGCCCCAGGTTCGGGGATCGATCCGCCGCTTCGTACTACCGAGGTTCCCGTACTCTCTGCTGTACCGAACTCTGGAATCTGGTCGCTTCCGAATCTTGGCAGTAGCACATCATAAGAGGCAGCCGAGTTACTGGGTTGGGCGCAAATGATGAGGCGAGCGCCGATCCGCCCTAACAAGGAAAACGCACCTATGAGCGGGAAAATCAAATACACGGATGAATCGATCGGCCCGCTAAAGGTCGTACCGGACTTTCTGCCCTCTCCTGAGGAGCTCGCATTCAAGGAAGAGACCGTGAAGGTCACAATCACCCTCAGCAAGGACAGTGTGGAGTTCTTCAAGCAGGAGGCGGAGCAGCACCACACCCAGTATCAGAAGATGATCCGCCGCCTCTTGGATGCGTATACACAGGTACACAGGCGGTAAGGCAACCTCTAACGAGCCGCTCCAACCGTCCGGCCTTCAAGGCCCCGCGGTTCCCTCGTGTCGTCTCGGGTGACGCCCCTCTCCCGGCCGCTCGATTCGCGTCCATTTGCGCCCCATTTGCGGCTCGCCGCTTCCCTGCCCCCTCTCCCGGCCGTCCATCAGCGCCGCCGCACCAGCGGCCGCTGGCCGCCACGCCTCGCCTGCGGCATGATCGGCCGTGGCCACCTTGCCCAAACCCCACCAGCCGGCGGAGGCGGCGCGTGCGCCGCGGGCGCCGGAGGAGGCCCTCGCCTACCATCGCGACGGGCGGCCCGGGAAGATCGAGGTCCGCGCCACCAAGCCGTGCTCGTCGGCGCGCGACTTGGCGCTCGCCTACACCCCCGGGGTGGCGGCGCCGTGTCGCGAGATCGAGGCTAACCCCGACCGCTCCTTCGCCTACACCGCCCGCGCCAACCTGGTGGCGGTGGTGACCAACGGCACCGCGGTCCTCGGCCTCGGCGATATCGGCCCGGCCGCGGGCAAGCCGGTGATGGAGGGCAAGGCGGTCCTCTTCAAGCGGTTCGCCGATATCGACTGCTTCGACATCGAGCTTGACGCCAGCGATCCGGAGACGGTGGTGCAGGTGGTGAAGGCGATGGAGCCCACCTTCGGCGGCATCAACCTGGAGGACATCAAGGCGCCCGACTGTTTTCTCATCGAGGAGCGACTGCGGGCGGAGATGGCAATCCCGGTCTTCCACGACGATCAGCACGGCACCGCGATCATCGCCGCCGCCGCCTTCCTCAACGCCCTGGCGGTCACCGGCCGCGACCTGGCCGCCACCCGGGTCGTCTTCTCCGGCGCCGGTGCCGCGGCGATCGCCACCGCCACCCTGCTCGTGGACCTCGGCCTGCCGCTGGACCACCTGCTGATGTGCGATTCCAAAGGGGTGATCACCACCGGCCGCGGCGGTTCCCTCAACCCGTACAAGCAGCGCTTCGCCCGCGATGTGACCGCCGTCACCATGGCCGAGGCGCTGGCCGGTGCCGACTGCTTCATCGGCGTCTCGGTGGCCGGGGCCCTCACCGAGGCAATGGTCCGTTCGATGGCGCCCGAGCCGATCGTCTTCGCCCTTGCCAACCCGGAGCCGGAGATGGCGCACGAGGAGATCCGCCGCCTCCGCCCCGACGCGATCATCGCCACCGGCCGCTCCGACCACCCGAACCAGGTGAACAACGTCCTCGGCTTCCCGTACATCTTCCGCGGCGCCCTGGACGTGCGCGCCACCACGATTAACTCGGAGATGGAGCGGGCGGCGGTCCACGCCATCGCGGCGCTGGCCCGCGAGGAGGTGAGCGAGGAGGTGCGGCGCGCCTACGCCGCGCGCGACTTCACCTTCGGCCCCGACTACCTCATCCCCACCCCCTTCGACTCGCGGCTGCTGCTGCGGGTGGCGCCGGCGGTGGCGGCGGCGGCGATGGCGAGCGGCGTGG
>CAZRGD010000315.1:0-3625 GCA_964599505.1 uncultured Nitrospirota bacterium
CCCCATCCCTCACCCCCCATCCCCTCTCTTCTTGTCTCTCCATCGCTTGGTGCCTTTCTCCTTGCTCTCCAACCTACCTCCCCGCCCCCAGAAACGCCTTCAAGCAGTCGTAGACTTCGTCCTTGGACTTGATCGGGGTGCAGACCATGCGCTCGGTGGGCTCGCCGGTGATGTGCTGTTCGAGCTCGTGGATGAAGCGGCCGGAGCCGTACGGGGAGCGGACCTGGCCGTAGCCGTAGAGGTTGAGGTGTGGCAGGAGCTCGTCGCGCAGGAGGGCCAGGGCCTGACCGTTGTCCGCCTCCCAGTTGTCGCCGTCACTGAAGTGGAAGAGGTAGAGGTTGTACTCGCTCGGCGGTAGGTCGCGCCGGATGAGCTGCGCCGCCTGGTCGAAGCCGGAGGAGATGATCGTCCCGCCGCTCTCGCGGGTGTGGAAGAAGGTGTCGCGGTCGACGATCCGTCCCTTGGCGTCGTGGATGATGTAGCGCTGCTCCAGGCCGTCGTACTGGCTGGCGAGCCAGGTGTCGATCCAGAAGGCGGCGGTGCGCACGATCTCCTTCTGCTCGGCCCCCATGGAGCCGGAGACGTCCATGATGTAGAGGACCGCGGCGGCGGTCTCCGGCTCGTCGACAGTTCGGTAGGCACGGTACCGCTTGTCGCGGTGCTCGGGGATGATGCGCGGTCGCTTCGGGTCGTAGGTGCCGGCGATGAGCTGGTGGCGGAGGGCCTGGCGGTAGGTGCGCTTGAAGTGGCGCAGCGACTCGGGGCCGGTGGTCCGGATGGAGGTGTAGCGCCCCTTGCGGGCGCTGATCTGCGCCTTGCCCCGCGGCTCGATCCTCGGCAGCTCCAGCTCCTCACCGAGGATCTCGGCGAGCTCGTCCATGGTGAGGTCGACCTCAAGGATGTGCTGCCCCTCGGCGTCGCCCGCCTCGCTCGCCCCTTCGCCCACGTCGTCCCCCTGCTCGCCCTCGCCCTGGCCGACCCCGTGGTCGTTGCGGCCGAAGCGGAAGCGCGGCAGGTCGATCTGCGGGATGGGGATGGAGATCAGCTCATCGCCCCTCTTGCCGATCATCTCGCCGTGGGAGATGTAGCGGCGCAAGTCCTCTTTGACCCGTCCCTTGACGATGGCCTTGAAGCGGCTGACGTTCTGTTGGGACTTGGAGGTCATGGGGGGCTCGCTGTGCTCGCGTAGAAAGTAGAAGGTAGAAAGTAGAAAGGGGGTGGTGCCGGCCTGCGGCCGGCGATGATTTGTTTCGGGGGAGCTGTAGCGGAGGAAGACGCCGGACTGGAGAGCACGGTAGGAGCCGTCTCCGGCGGCGATTCCGGCCCCTCGGGCCGGCCGCGGCCACAGGCCGCGGATCGCGAGCAGGAGCTCGCTCCTACCGTTCTCGGGGAATGGGTCGTTTTTATCGTCATCTCATCCGCCCCGCAGGGCCGTTCTTCCCTAGCCCCAAATTCCTAGCCCCTGTCTCCAATGAGTCTCATGGTTTCCGGAACCGGCGCTGCGCTCGTGGGACCGTTGCCTCCTATTCCTCCCGCTTCACATCCCCCCTCGCGAAGATCGAGGAGACGTAGTTGAGGACGTCGGTGGCGCACACGTCGCAGTAGCCGTAGTGCTGCTTCAGTCGCCCCTTGACCACGTCGATCTTCTCCTGGGTCTTTTCATCCACCGTGCCGGAGACCAGGGAGGAGAGCTTGATGGTGTCCTTCTGGTCCTCGAAGAGCTTCAGCTCCAGGGCCTTCTGGAGGCGGGCGTTGGTGGTGTGGTCGAACTGTTTGCCCTCGATGGCGAGGGCCCCGATGTAGTTCATGACCTCGGTGCGGAAGTCGTTCTTGCGTGACTCGGGGATGTCGATCTTCTCCTCGATCGAGCGCATCAGCCGCTCGTCCGGCTCCTCGTCCGCGTCGGTGTACGGGTTCTTCACCTTCTCCTTCTGGGTGTACGCCTTGACGTTGTCGATGTAGTTGGAGCAGAGCTGGGCGATGAGGTCGGTGTCGGCGGAGATGGCGCGCTGGACGTCGGACTTCACCAGGTTCTCGTACTCCTCCTTCACCAGCGCCATGAGGTCGATGTAGCGCTGCCGCTGGTCGTCGCTGGTGATCAGCGAGTGGTGGGAGAGGCCGCGTTCGAGCTCGTTGAGGACCATGAACGGGTTGACGCACCCCTGGTGGTCCTCCTTCACCAGGGCGTTGGAGACCTTGTCCTGGATGTAGCGCGGCGAGATCCCCTCCATCCCCTCGCGCGGCGCCTCGCGCCGGAGCTCGCGGACGTTCTCCTCGGTGTAGCCGGGCAGCGACTTGCCGTCGTACAGCTTCAGCTTCTGTAGCAACGACAGCTTCGCCTTCTTCGGCTCGGTGAGGCGGGTGAGGATCGCCCACATGGCGCCCACCTCCAGGGTGTGCGGGGCGATGTGCTTGCCGTGGACCTGGGCGGCGCCGTAGTCCTTCTCGTAGATGTGGATCTCGTCGGAGAGGCGGGTGATGTACGGGACGTCGATCTTCACCGTCCGGTCGCGAAGCGCCTCCATGAACTCGTTCGACTGCAAGCGCCGGTACTCGGGCTCGTTGGTGTGGCCGATGATCACCTCGTCGATGTGGGTCTGGGGGAACTTCTTCGGCTTGATGCTGTGCTCCTGGCTGGCGCCGAGGAGGTCGTAGAGGAAGGCGACGTCGAGCTTGAGGACCTCGACGAACTCGATCATCCCGCGGTTGGCGATGTTGAACTCGCCGTCGAAGTTGAAGGCGCGCGGGTCGGAGTCGGAGCCATACTCGGCGATCTTGCGGAAGTTGATGTCGCCGGTGAGCTCGGTGGAGTCCTGGTTCTTCTCGTCCTTCGGTTGGAAGGTGCCGATGCCGACGCGGTCCTGCTCCGAGAGGACCAGGCGGCGAATCTCCACATGCGACAGGGTCTGGGCGAGGTCGCCGTCGTAGCGGCGCATGAGCTCGCGGAAGACGAAGCGGCAGGCGGGGCAGAGGTCACCCTCGGGATGGATCTGCGCCGTTTCCGGCAGCTCCCGGTTGATCTCCGCCACCAGGGCGGTGCGGGCATCGACCGGCACCAGGTGCAGCGGGTCCTCGTGCATCGGGCACGCCATGTCGGTGTCGCCGTCCTCGTGGACCATCTCCTCGGGCAGGTGCCAGGTGTAGGTGTACAACGCCCCCTCCGGGGTGGCGGAGTACTGCTCCAGCCCCTTTTTGAGCATCCGCACGAGGGTCGACTTGGCTGAGCCCACCGGGCCGTGGAGGAGCAAGACGCGGTGCTCGGTGCCGTAGCCGCGCGCCGCCGCCTTGAAGATGTCCACCAGGTGCATGAGCGACGTATCCAGCCCGAAGACCGCGTCACGGCCCTCCTCGATCGGGTCGTCGAAGAAGTGGTAGTGGACGTGGGGGAGCTTGTTCTCCACATACCGGGTCTCCCCGAAGGAGACGATCATGTCGTAGAGCCGCTGGAAGGCGGAGCGGCCGATGGCCGGCTCTCGCTTCAGGAGGTCGAGGTAGTCGGCGAAGCTGCCGTGCCAGTTGAGGTCACGGAACCGTTGCGGATCGCTGGTGGAGAGGACGAGGTCGAAGAGGGACGCAGTGGGCTCGGTGCTCATGGCGGTGCCTCCTTGGGAGACGAGGGGTGGAC
>CAZRGD010000316.1:0-3623 GCA_964599505.1 uncultured Nitrospirota bacterium
CCGCCTACCCTCTGCCCCGCGATCCCTCCCTCCGGGTGGAGCTGGCACGGTTTTTCTAGCCCGTCCCCCCCGCCCCGCCTCAACCGGCCGGCTGCGCCTCGGCCGCCTCCGGCTCCGCCTTCTGCTCGATCTGCGCCGGCGGGCTCGCCTCACGCGACTGGGCGGCGATCCGCGCGTCCGCCTCCGCCTCGCGGGTGGCGGCGACCTGCTCCAGCCGCTGGTTCAGCGCCGCCGCCTCCTTGGAGAGCGCCGCGTTCTCCCGCCGCAACCGCCGGACCTCCGCCTCCCGGCGGAGCTGCTCCAGGGTGTGGCCGAACCAGACGAGGACGAAGGCCGCCACAAAGGCGAGGACGAGGATCGCGAAGGTGGGGAGCGGCGCGGTGGCCAGGTGGAGGTCGGCCACCGGGACGTCGAGGCGGAGGACGTAGAGGTCGGTGTTCGACGTCAGAAAGAGGGTCAGGAGGCAGACCACGGCGAGCAGGTAGAGGTATCGAAGGAAGTACATCATCTCTCCGGAGGAGGGGATGGCCGGCAGCCGATCAAGCACCCCTCTTTTAGCGCACCCACGCCACGGCGCAAAGACAAGGAGAACCCGGCGAGTGTTTTACCACCGGGGACACGGGGGGAGGTGAGGACAATCAGGCATGACGTTGCCCTCCCCAGGTGGATGGAGAATGGCTTCTGTCCGGTGAGTGGTCGTCACAGACCGATTCCGGATCGAACGTGCACTGAAGGACGTTTTCACCACAGAGGGCTCAGAGGACGCAGAGGGGGCGCTGGCTTGCAGATTGGGCAACGCTAACCGCGTGGTGGTTCATGGCTTCATTCCTGAACACCGCTTTCACCATGAAGGGCATGAAGATCATGAAGAATCGTAACTCCTACCCCTACTCCTTCATGCACTTCATGGCGCCACCCTGCAGGGCGAAATGGAGCCGGCGCAATGCGGCCTACGCCGCCCGTAGACCGGGAGCGGACCTCTGCGTCCTCCGCGACCTCTGTGGTGAATCTTCCCTTCCGGGCCAGGCCATAATCGTCGGCTCCACATCGGGATCGAAATCGGCCCCCAACCGCTGGACCACGGTATGAATAGCAAACCAGACTATTCCGACCGCCGTTCCACTGGCAGCAGGGGCTGGGACGAGACCCGATCCCGATAGCGATCCCGATTTCGATGGCTCTCCGACGGGTTCACCCTGGGGGTGGGTGACCGCGAGTCCCTGCGAAGACAACGGCCGACCACCCACGCCGCCGACGTCGCAGGGAGAGGAGAGCGTTGTTGCCCCCAAAGTCCCCCCGTGGCCCCCGTGGTCACCTCTCGCCGGGGCGACGGACTAAGGGTTCGCGAAAAAATGACTTCCGTTTTTCGCGGCCAGATTTGCGTTGGATTTGGCCGCGACGATTGAGCGAAACCGCAAGCGTAGTTGGGCTACGGTGAGGATTTCGCGATTGAGGAGCGGCCGAAGACGGCGTGAAGATGGGATGCGAAAACCGGAAGTAATTTTTTTGCGAGCCCTAAAGCGCCAGCATCCGCTCCAGGGCGACCTGGGCCCAGTGCTTGTCCTCGGGCGGGACGGTCACCCGGTTGACGATCTCGCCGGCGGCGAGGTGCTCCAGGGTCCAGGTGAAGTGGGGGAGGTCGATGCGATACATGGTCGAGCAGAAGCACTGCATCGGGGCGAGGAAGTCGATCCGTTGCTCCGGATGCTCCTGCGCCAGCCGTCCCACGAGGTTGAGCTCGGTGCCGATGGCGAAGTGGCTCCCGGGGGTGGCCGCCTTGATCTGCTGGACAATGTACTCGGTGGAGCCGTAGCCATCGGCGAGCTGTACCACCTCGCGGGCGCATTCGGGGTGGACGACGACCACCACCCCGGGGTCGTCGACCCGCGCCATCTGAATATGCTCGGGCCGGAAGAGCTGGTGGACCGAGCAGTGGCCGGCCCAGAGGATCACCCGGGCCCGCTCGATCGCCGCCTCCGTGTTGCCGCCGAGCTCCTGCTCCGGGTCCCACACCACCATCTCCTCATCGGGGATCCCCATGGCGGTAGCGGTGTTGCGCCCCAGGTGCTGGTCGGGAAAGAAGAGGACCCGCGGCCGCTGGGCGAAGGCCCAGTCGAGGATCCGCGGGGCGTTGGAGGAGGTACAGACGGTGCCGCCGCGCTCGCCACAGAACGCCTTCAAGTCGGCGCCGGAGTTGATGTAGGTGATCGGGGTGATGGTCTCACCACCCACCAGAGCGTCGAGCTCCTCCCAGCAATCGACCACCTGCTCGAAGCTCGCCATCTCCGCCATGGAGCAACCGGCGGAGAGGTCCGGCAGGACCACCTGCTGGTGTGGCCGGCGGAGGATGTCCGCCACCTCGGCCATGAAGTGGACGCCACAAAAGACGATCAGCTCCGCCTCCGGCCGCCTCGCCGCCTCCTGAGAGAGCTTCAGTGAATCGCCGAGAAAGTCGGCGTAGCGGATCACCTTCTCCTGCTGGTAGTGGTGGCCGAGGACCACCGCCCGCTCCCCCAACGCAGCCCGCGCCGCCCCCGCCCGTTCGTGCAGCTCCGCCTCGGGGAGGGTGGCGAGGTCACGAATCGCGAGGTCGACGGCAGGCACGATGGGCTCCGGAGAATGTACGAAAAACAAGGACTTTGGATGGTAGGAGCGAGATCGTGGCAAGTCAAAGCCGGCGCCCAGACCACCATCGGACCGGGTCGCCTGAGCTTTCGTCATTCCACTCAGGGAGCTCCTGGGAACGGCGTTGCGCCATGACGTGGTATTGAATACAATACCACAATGAGCGCACCGCTCGTCGTGCTGGACACCAATGTTCTCGTTGCTGCCGTTCGGTCGCGGCGCGGTGCGTCGTTCCGGTTGCTTTCCCTGGTTGGTGGTTCCAAGTTCGAGATCAGCCTCTCGGTTCCATTGGTACTCGAGTATGAGGATGCATTGCTGCGACAGATATCGGCCTTGCGGCTAAGCCAGCGCGACGTACGTGACCTCATCGATTATCTGTGTTCCATTGGCCATCGTCAGAACATTTTTTTCCTTTGGCGCCCACAATTGCGCGATCCGAAGGATGACCTTGTTCTCGAGCTGGCGGTGGCAGCCGGCTGTGATTGCATCGTTACATTCAACCAGCGAGATTTCGTGGGAGCGAGCTCGTTTGGCATTGAAATACTTCGTCCAAGCGAGTTGCTCTCTATCATTGGAGAAATACCATGAGTACCCTTAGCTTGAGGCTTCCCGAATCGCTCCATCGAGAGATCAAAGAATTGGCGAAACGGGAGGGGATCTCCATTAACCAACTCATCTCGACGGCGGTGGCTGAAAAGATGTCTGCTCTACTCACGGTAGAGCTTCTAGAAAAACGTGCCGCGCGAGGTAGCAGAGCAAAATTCGAGAAAGTCCTCTCGAAGGTTTCAGATGTCGAACCGG
Organism: uncultured Nitrospirota bacterium; assembly: GCA_964599505.1. Taxonomy (GTDB): domain Bacteria; phylum CG2-30-53-67; class CG2-30-53-67; order CG2-30-70-394; family CG2-30-70-394; genus CG2-30-70-394. The sequence continues at coordinate 3,427 of CAZRGD010000316.1, forward strand.
TAAAAGACGATCGTCTTTTATGAGGTGCTAACCCACGTTTAACGAAGCATTCCAGACGACCCGCCAAGTCCCGGCCTCACGACATCTCCAGGAGAGCCGACCTCGGAAACGATGACCCCAGGCTCTCCATCGTTGTCGCCCCCCCCCTGTGTCAGCGTAGATGTCGCCTCAGTCCGACGAGTTGTGAGTGAATGGGG
>CAZRGD010000317.1:0-3600 GCA_964599505.1 uncultured Nitrospirota bacterium
CTCTGGGGAATTGCCCGCCCCCGAAAAATGCCAGACTCCGTCTGGCAGATTCGCCTGTTGAACGACAATTACTCTGGCCGGTCGGCGACAACTACTTTGTCCGGTTGATCGTCTACGGTGGCGGCCATTTTTCTTCCTATGGGAGGAGGCGAGATGGCGGTCACAGAGCAGCATGTCAAACGCTTCTTTCCGCTTCCTGACTACGACTTGTCGGAACCGGACCGGGTGGGTGTCATGGTGCGGGGTAAGATCCTGGACGAACAGTACAGCCGCCTGTTGATGGAGCGGGCAGATGAAGAACAAGGTACACAACCTTCTGTCCGAGCTGTCACGGAAGGAACGAATCCGCAATGTGGGATTCAGGGGCGATTCCCGATGGCAGATCACCGATCAGGGCTTTGATAGAACCGCAGGAGAGCATCCTTGAAACAAAGGCGCCTTGGTTGATCTGGGCTGCAAATAGCACTTTATCAAGCACTTACCATTGTTAGACACACGGTTGGTCGTAGGGCTTTTATCAAAGGCCCTATCAAAGAGGGCGGTGGCTGAGTCGGCAGCCTGTTACATGGACGGAGCAGGCTGGTACGATTGGTGGCGGTAGGCGGAGGCCATGGTTGAGCCGACCCATGGGGACCTCTTTCAGGCGGATGCGGAGAGGCCGGCGACGATGGTCAAGGGATAACGGCGCGGCATGACGACCACCGACACCACCGAACACAGCCTTGGCGGAGGCTGGCGTGTGAACGCCCGTGTGCAACAAGTCCTCGCCGAAGGCGAGTCGCGCACCGTCGAGCTGAAGCTCGCCCGCAGGGGCTTGAACCGCGACCTCTACGAGACCATCTGCGCATTTCTCAACCGCGACGGCGGCGACATTCTGCTGGGGGTGAACGACCGGGGCGAGGCGGTGGGGGTCGATCCCGGTGTCTTGCCCCGGCTGAAGCGGGACTTCGCCACGGCGATCAACAATCCGCAGAAGATCAACCCGCCCTGCTACCTCGGACTGGAGGAGGTGGAGCACGAGGGCGCGACGCTGCTGCACGTCGTGGTGCCGCCCAGCTCCCAGGTCCACCGCTGCAACGGACGGATCTACGACCGGAACGAGGACGGCGACTTCGACATCACCGACAACCAGACGCTGGTCACCCAGCTCTACGTGCGCAAGCAGAGCAGCTACTCCGAGAACACGATCTACCGCTACGCCACCCTCGCCGACCTGCGGCCGAAGCTGATCGCCCGGGCGCGGAAGGTTGCCGGCTTGCGCCAGGAGAGCCACCCGTGGGTCTCCATGGACGACATGGAGTTGCTGACCAGCGCCCGGCTCTTCCAGCGGGATTATCAGCAGGGCGTGGAGGGGATGACCCTGGCGGCGATCCTCCTCTTCGGCAAGGACACCACCATCCTGTCGGTGTTGCCCCACCACAAGACCGACGCGATCCTGCGCCGCGTCGATGTCGACCGCTACGACGACCGTGACGACGTCCGCACCAATCTGCTGGAGAGCTACGACCGGCTGATCGCCTTCGGTGAGAAGCACCTGAACGACCCCTTCTACCTGGAGGGGATGCAGCGGGTGAGTCTGCGCAGCCACATCCTGCGGGAGATCGTCGGCAACCTGCTGATCCACCGCGAGTACAGCAACGCCTTCCCGGCCAAGCTGGTGATCGAGCGCGGGCGGCTGTTCACGGAGAACGGCAACAAGCCCCACGGCCACGGCCCCATCGACCCCCGGCTCTTCTCCCCCTTTCCGAAGAACCCGGTGATCGCCCGCGTCTTCCGGGAGATCGGCCTGGCCGACGAGCTGGGCTCCGGGGTGCGCAAGCTGTTCAAGTACGGCAAGGCGTACGGTGGCCACGACCCGGAGCTGATCGAGAACGACGTCTTCCGGCTGGTGCTGCGGCTTTCGGAGGAGGTGGAGGGGGCTGGGGAAACGCCGGTAGAAACGCCGGTGAAAACGTCGGTGAAAACGCCGAAAACGTCGGGGAAAACACCTCTAGCATCGGAGAACATTTCGGTGAAAACTTCGGAGAAAACGCCAAGAACTTCGGAGAAAACTTCGGAGAAAATCATCGCATTGATGTTGAAAAACAGGGAGATAAGTGCCGCAGAGATCGCTCACCGGATTGGCGTGACCCCCCGTGCCATCGAAATGCAAATCGCCAAGTTAAAAACTGAGGGGCGCATCGAGCGAGTCGGCGCCGACAAGGGCGGCCACTGGGAGGTGCTGGAGTGAGTGACGAGCACCGTGACCCACCAGCCGGGCCGCCGCGTTCGGAGATGGTCCTCTATCAGACGGCCGACGGCCGGACCCGCGTCCAGTGCCGGTTCGAGGATGAGACAATCTGGCTGACGCAGAGGCTCATGGCGGAGCTGTTCCAGAAGGATGTCCGGACGATCAACGAGCATCTGCTCAACATCTACGAGGAGGGCGAAATCGAGCGAGAGGCAACGATCCGGAAATTCCGGATAGTTCGTCGGGAGGGCCAACGCGAGGTTGCCCGCGACATCGAGCATTACAGCCTCGATGCCATCCTCGCCGTCGGCTACCGCGTCCGCAGTCCGCGCGGTACTCAGTTTCGCAGGTGGGCGACGGAGCGGCTCTCGGAGTACCTGGTGAAGGGCTTCACCATGGACGACGAGCGCCTGAAAAACCCTCCCGAACTGGGGGCTCCCGACTACTTCGATGAGCTGCTGGAGCGCATCCGCGACATCCGCGCCAGCGAGAAGCGCGTCTACCTGCGGGTTTGGGAGATTCTTGCGCTGGCGGCGGATTACGAGCCGGCAGCGCGCGACACGCAGCTCTTCTTCCAGACCATCCAGAACAAGTTGCACTTCGCCGCCACGGGCAAGACCGCGCCCGAGCTGGTCGCTGAGCGCGCGGATGCGGCCCGGCCCAACATGGGGCTGACCGGTTGGAGGGGCGATGTCGTTCGCAAGGGCGACGTGACCACCGCCAAGAACTACCTTCGCGACGATGAAATCGCCGAGCTGAACCGGATCGTCGTCATGTTCCTGGATTTCGCGGAAGACCAGGCCAGGCGCCGAAAGCAGGTGTTCCTGAGCGACTGGAAGGAAAAGCTCGACGGGTTTCTGCGCTTCAACGAGCGTGCAGTGCTTCCCAACGCCGGGAAGATCTCGCGCGAGGTCGCCGACGACAAGGCGGGACGGGAGTACGAGCGATTCAGCGCCAGGAGACGCGCCCAGCTCGAAGCGGAGGCCGAGCACGACGGCATGAAGGAGCTGGATGCGGCGATTCGGAGGCTCCCCAAGCGAGGCGAGCCCAAGGGGGGGGAACCGCATGAATGAGGCCGAGACCCGCGCGGAGCTGATCGACCCCGGCGCTCAAGGGGGCGGGGTGGGGCGTGGTCGAGGGGAGCCGCGTGGGACGGGAGGTAACCATCACGCTCGGCCGCCTCCAGGGAGCGGGGACGCGGGCGAAGCAGGAGATCGCCGACTACGTGCTGGTCTACCGGAACCAGAAGCTGGCGGTGATCGAGGAAGAAACGGGAGGGGACGTACTTCCGCTATTTCCATTCCCCGAAAAGAAGGTGCCCCGACGGTGATCTCGATCTGAACGATCCCGAAATCTCAGATCTCACTGGA
>CAZRGD010000318.1:0-3597 GCA_964599505.1 uncultured Nitrospirota bacterium
TTCAAATCCCACTCGGCACCAGCTCCCGGTCCCCCTGCGTTGGACACCTCTCCTCCCGGCTTCTCCCCCTTTGCGCCCTCGCGTTGAGCCGGTGCCCTCCACCTCAGTGGCTTACGCCGGTTTGGCGAAGGCGATCCCCAGATCGGTGGCCACGGCCGCGAGCCGTTTGTCGCGGGTCCAGAGCTGCGCGGTACCCGAGAGCAGGTGATCGATCCAGACCGAGGTGTCGACCAAGATCATGACGATTTCTGGCGACGCCGCGGGATCGGTTGTAACTGGAGCTCGCTACCCCCGAGCCGCGCCAGGCGGCGGGCGCTCTCCCGTTCGATCAGGGCGCGCAGGCCGGCGTGGACCAGGGCGGTGCGCTCCTTCATGCCGGTGATACGCTGGGCCTTCCCGAGTAGCTGGTCGTCGAGGTTGATGGTGGTCCGCACGGTGACGTTCTCCTTTCGCGATCATCAAGACTACGTCATGTGATGTTGAACGGGATGCGCCTCCCGCCCCGTCGCGTCTCTGCGTTTTCCCCCCACCTGCGCACCCAAAATCTCTCCATGCCGCGTTGGCAGTACCCCATCAATTCTTTCGAGCTTGCTCGAAAGAATTGACCCACACCGTCTTGATGTTGACGAACTCCCGGATCCCAAAGCCGGCGAGCTCGCGGCCGTAGCCGGACGCCTTGATGCCGCCGAACGGCAGCCGTGGGTCGGACTTCACCATGCCGTTGATGAAGACGGCACCCGCCTCGATCTGTGCCGCGATCGCCTCACCGCGCGCCGTGTCCGCGGTCCAGATCGACGCCCCGAGGCCGAAGCGGGTGTCGTTGGCGATCCGGACCGCCTCCGCCTCGTCCCGCGCTGCGATCACCGCCGCTACCGGGCCGAAGAGCTCCTCCACGTAGGCGGCCTGGCCGGCGACCACGCCGGCGAGCAGGGTCGGCGGGTAGTAGGCGCCCGGCCCCGCCGGGACCGTGCCACCGGTAACGATGCGCGCGCCGCGCTCCACCGAGCGGACCACCTGGTCGTGGAGCTCGTCTCTGAGATCGGGCCGCGCCAGGGGCCCCACCTCGGTCGCCTCGTCGAGGGGGTCGCCCACGGTGAGGGCGGCGAGCCGCGCCGCAAAGGCGTCGGTGAACTCGTCGAGGCGGCTCTCCACGACGATGAACCGCTTGGCGGCGATGCAGCTCTGGCCCGAGTTGAGGCAGCGGGCGGTGGTGGCGACCGCGCAGCAGGTGTCCAGCTCGGCGTCGTCGAGGACGACGAAGGGGTCGGAGCCGCCGAGCTCCATCACCGTCTTCTTCAACGCCGCGCCGGCGCGTGCCGCCACCTGGCGGCCGGCGGGCTCGGAGCCGGTAAGGGTGACCGCGGCCACCCGCGGGTCGTCGATCACCGCCCCCACCTGGCCGGCGCCGATGAGCAGCGTCCGGAAGATGTCTGGGGGGAGGCCGGCGTCGCGGAAGACTTGCTCGATGGCGAGGGCGCAGCGCGGCACGTTGGAGGCGTGCTTGAGGAGCGCCGCGTTGCCCGCCATGAGCGCCGGGGCGGCGAAGCGGAAGACCTGCCAGTAGGGGAAGTTCCACGGCATCACCGCGAGCACTGGGCCGAGGGGGTCGAAGCGGACGTACGCCTTCGAGCCGTCCGACTCGGCCGGCTCGATTGCCAGGTGGCTGGCGGCGGTGTCGGCGTAGTAGTCGCAGACTAAGGCGCACTTCTCTACCTCGGCGCGCGCCTCGCGGATCGGCTTGCCCATCTCCTCCGACATGAGGCGGGCGTGGTGGTCGACCTGCTCGCGGAGCACCTCTGCGGCGCGGTGCATGAGGGTGGCGCGTGCCGCCATGGGTTGCTCACGCCACTCCTGCCAGGCGGCAAAGGTGGCGGCGAGGGTGGTCGCCACCTCGTTCGCGGTGTGGGGGGTGAACCGCTCGATCAGCTCACCGGTGGCCGGATTGATCGACTCGATCGCCATGGTTGCCTCCTCTCGCTGCAGCCACTACCGCGCTGCCAGATACGACATGGTCCCACGCTACCAAAAACCTCCTCATGGGGTCCCGTGGCCTTTGTGGTTTTGTCCGGAAGGCAGAAGGGGAGACGATCCGGAGTGGGCCATAATCGTCGGTTCCAAATCGGGATCGCTATCGGGATCGGGATCGCCCCCCAACCGCGGGTCCGCGGTACGGATCGGTGCCGGGGGGCGTCCTGAACGGGGGGCCACCGGCGGGAGGAGGGCCTGGCACGAGATCCGATCCCGATAGCGATCCCGATTTCGATGGCCCGACCGCGGTTTCACCCTGTAGGTGCGTCGCCGCGAGGCATGGGGGGGTGTGGCGATCGCTTGCCGCGGCGGTAATAGGGGGGAGTGGAGACGTTCAGAGTCGATGATCGGGGCGGGAGTCGGGGCGCTGTCCGCTGCCTGTCGGCTCTGTTACCCTCCGCCCGCTTCTGTCCCTGGTGCCGTGGCGAACACCCTCCCACCCCTCCCTCTTCCGGGCGCTGATCGCCCTCCCGCCTGGCTGGTTCTGGCGGATGGCACCTGCTTTTCCGGTCGCTCGGTGGGCGCCGAGGGCGAGGCGGGCGGCGAGGTGGTCTTCAACACCGCCATGACCGGCTACCAGGAGGTCCTCACCGATCCCTCGTATCGCGGTCAGATGGTGGCGATGACCTACCCGCTGATCGGCAATACCGGGATCAACGAGGAGGACATGGAGTCGACCCGGCCGTGGGTGGCGGGCTTCATCGTCCGCCAGGCGGCCCACCGGTCCTCCAACTGGCGCGCCACCCGATCGCTCCACGACTATCTGGCGGAGAATAGGGTGGTGGCGATCGAGGGGATCGACACCCGGCGGCTGGTGGCCCACATCCGCGACCATGGCTGTCAGATGGGGATCATCACCACCACCGAGTCGGACGTGGCAACGCTGGCCACCCGGGCGCGGGAGTTGCCGCCCATCGAGGGGCGTGATCTCGCCGCCGAGGTGGCCTGCGCGGCGCCGTACGTGTGGCGCCAGGGGGTGTGGGGGATCGAGGGCGGCTTCGGCGAGGCACCGCCCCCTCGCTTCCGGGTGGCGGCGCTCGATCTGGGGGTGAAGCACAACATCTTGCGGTTGCTGGTCAATGCGGGGTGCGCGGTGCGGGTCTATCCGGCCTCGGCGGCGGCCGCCGATCTCCTCGCCGACGACCCCGACGGCCTCTTTCTCTCCAACGGCCCGGGTGACCCGCGGGCGGTGGCCGGCGCGGTGGAAACGGTGCGGGGGCTGATCGGAGAAAAGCCGCTGTTCGGCATCTGCCTCGGCCACCAGATCACCGCCCTGGCCCTGGGGGGGCGGATCGTCAAGCTCCCCTTCGGCCACCACGGCGCCAACCACCCGGTGATGGACCTCGCCACAAGGCGGGTGGAGATCACCAGCCAGAACCACAACTTCGCCGTCGACCCCGACTCCATCCGCGCGGCGGGCGAGGCGGTGGAGGTGTCGCACGTCAACCTCAACGATCAGACGTGCGAGGGGCTTGTCCACCGCGAGCTGCCTCTGTTCACCGTCCAGTACCACCCGGAGGCGAGCCCCGGGCCGCACGATGCGCGGTATCTGTTTGGGCGGTTCACCGA
>CAZRGD010000319.1:0-3579 GCA_964599505.1 uncultured Nitrospirota bacterium
CGTCAGCACGCCGCGGGTAGGTCAGCAGAGGGAGTGGGCAGGGCGGACTGCGTCCCCAGCGGGCGCGGACGGGGGCGCCCCCGGCCAGACGGAAGGCGGCGGCAGCTGGGTCAGGGCCGCTGGGCTGGCAGGAAAGTCAGTGAGAAGACAGGGGCGTGCCACCCCGAGGTGGGGTGCGACCCGGTCGATCCAGAGCCGCTCGAAGAGGGCGTCGCGATCATCATCCGCTGCCGTGTGGAGGCCGAGGGCCGCCACCGCGGTGCGCAGGGGTGCGGCCTCTGCCTCCGGGAAGTCGGCGGGGTCGAGGGCGGCGAAGCGACGGCAGGCGTCACGGTAGGTGAGCCGCTCGAACGCGTCGGCGAGGGGAAGCTCCGCCAGGGGCGGCCGCGCCGGGGCGGTCCCGGTGGGCGGGACCACCGCCGCCGCCACCCGACGCAGGAGCACCTCACAGTCTGCCATCAGATCATCAAGGGTCGCCCCGGCGCGGTACCACTCCAGAAGCGTCGGCTCGGCGAGGTGGAGCGCCCCCTGCTCCTCGGCACGGAAACAGCGACCAAGCTCGTAGATCCGCCCGTAGCCGGCGGCGACGAGCCGCTTCAGGTGGAGCTCCGGGGAGGTGGGGAGGAACCGGCGCGGCACACCCTCCACCGCGAAGGCGTCGAGGTGCGGCTCCAGCCCCGGACACGCCACCAGGCGCGGCGTCTCCACCTCCAGGAAACCACCGTCGGCGAAGAAGCCACGCAGCTCGCCCAGGACGGCTGCTCGCGCCTCCAAATAGGGTCGGCGGGCGGCCAGATCACGCAACCCTGCCGCGCCTTCGGCGAGACTCGCCATCGCCGCGCACCGATCGCCTCGGCCTACCTCGCCCGCTCCACGTACTCGCCGGTGCGGGTGTCCACCTTCACCTTCTCCCCCTGCTCCACGAACAGCGGCACCTGCACCACCGCGCCGGTCTCCAGGGTTGCCGGCTTGGTGGCGCCGGTGGCGGTGTTGCCCTTCACCCCGGGGTCGGCGTGGGTAATCTCCAGGACGACGAAGTTGGGCAGCTCGACGGAGAGGGGCTGGCCGTTGTGAAACAGGACCGCCACCTCCATCTGCTCCAGGAGGTAGAGGTGGGCGTCGCCAAGGTTCTCCTTGGCGATGGCGACCTGATCGTAGGTGGCGGTGTTCATGAAGTGGTACTGGTCGCCGTCGGCGTAGAGGAACTGCATCTGCAGATCCTCCAGAGACGCCTTCTTGATCCGCTCCCCCGACTTCCAGGTCCGGTCGATGACGTTGCCGGAGACCAGGCTCTTCAGGCGACAACGGGTAAAGGCGTTGCCCTTGCCCGGCTTGACGAACTGCGACTCCGCCACGATGTACGGCTCGCCGTCGAGCTCGACCTTCGTCCCCTTGCGCAACTCGGTGGTGCCGTACATGGTCCGTCTCCCATTTTCCCGGGGGTCGGCCCCCGAGCTCGGTGCGCAGTGTTTTTAGGGCCTTTGCAGCAGACACACAACCGGAAATCGGTTCCATCATCGGCCGAGACCCCCTTCGCCGGGGTGGAGGAGGCGGCCGCCACCCTCCGCCTCGACCCCGATCCGGCGGCTGCATGGAGGCGGGCGATCCGCCGTTTTCCGATGCGCTGGCCGCGCCCCTACCTGGCGATTGCGGCCGCCCAGGGGGAGACGGGACCGGTGTGGAGGATGGGGTGTCCCAGCGGCGATGAGCTTACCCCTGACCCCGGCGATCTCGCCGATCCGGTGGGCGAACAGGGGGCCTCGCCCCTCCCCTTTCTCATCTGCAAACACCCGGACCGGGCGCTGCTGTTGGTCACCGGCCGCTGCCACTTCTACTGCCGCTTCTGCTTCCGCCAGGCCACCCCGGGCGGCCGTGAGCCGCGCCCTGCCGACCTCGACGCAGCGATTGCGTGGATCGCCCAGACCGAGGCGGTGCGCGAGGTCATCCTCTCCGGCGGCGACCCCCTCACCCTCGCCGACCACCGCCTCGCCGCCCTCATTGCCCGCCTCGGCGCGATCGACCACCTCGACACCGTGCGCATCCACACCCGCGCCCCGATCCACCACCCGGCGCGGGTGACCGCCGGCCTCACCGCCGCCCTCACCGGCCGTCTGCCGGTCTGGCTCTGCCTGCACGCCAACCACGCCAGCGAGGTCACCCCGGCGGTGGAGGCAGCGATCCACCGCCTGCGCAGCGCCGGCCTGCCGCTGCTGAACCAGACCGTCCTCCTGCGCGGGGTGAACAACGACACCGCCACCCTGGCCACCCTCTTCCGCCGCCTCTATGCGCTCGGGGTACGTCCCTACTACCTCCACCACCCGGACCGGGCGCCGGGCAACGCGCGCTTTCGCCTGCCGATCGCCGAGGGGCTCGCCATCGTCGCCCCCCTGCGCCGGCGGCTCCCCGGACCCGCATTGCCCACCTACGTGATCGATCTGCCCGACGGCACCGGCAAGGTCCCGGTGGCCGCCCTCACCCCCCTGGACGGCAACCGTTACCGGTGGGAGGATCCGGCGACCGGCGCGGTGGTCACCCTTCGTGACATCGACACCGCGCCCGGGTCACCCCCACGCCCGCACCGCCGATAAGGGCCGGACCGCCATGCGCACCCTCGCCACCCTCCTCCTCGTCGCCGTCGGCGCTATCGCCGCCTGCGCCACCTTCCCCGATCCGCACCTCGCGCCGGAAGGGAGCGAGACCGCCGCCACCGTCGACGAGCTCGGCCCGGGCCAGTACCACGTCCTCGTGCGGATCAACTACTTCGCCGCCGACGGCGAGGCCGAGCGCCTCCTGCGTGCGCGCGCCGCCACCCTCTGCAAGGAGGGCGAGGCGCTCCACATCGACCACCTTGCCACCGCCCGCCAGCCGGCGATGGCCGCCGCCGACGTCACTTGCGGCAACCCGCAGGCGGAGCCCGCCACCGCCGAGTCCGCCCCCGACGCCCCGGCCGACACGGACAATGGCGTCGCCCCGGAAGATGCGGCCCCCGACGTTCCGGCCCCCGACGCCGAATAGCCACGGCCACCGCGGCGAGGTTTGCTTCCCCGTGCCACCCCTCGCACGGCAGGAAGGGGGCCACGGAATCCACGGAAGGACACGGAAGTCGGGAACTCCCGTTGGGTTGCGCGACACACCCGGACCCCATCTCTGCTCGAAACCGCAAGCGCCACCTCAGCGCTCTCCCGCCCCCGCCGGGCGTGCTCACACTTTCCGTCGGGTGGGGCATCGAAATCGGGATCGGAATCGGGTCTCGACCGAGGCCCGGATCCCGCCGACGAGCCGGTGTTCAGGACGCCTCGATCTACAATCAGCATTGTGGACCCGCGGCAGGGGTCCGATTTCGATCCCGATCCCGATTTGGAACCGGCGATTATCGAGGGGCGCCTCCAGATTGACTCCCCCCATCCGCGTCGCCACAATCCCGCCCCCTGCCGGAGTGGTGAAATTGGTAGACGCACTGGTTTCAGGGACCAGCGGGGGCAACCCCATGCCGGTTCGAGTCCGGCCTCCGGCACCATATACGATCTAGGAGCCTGTCGGACTTATGCACGATCTACTGCGGAAAAGCGGATCTCGGCC